>CAZKMH010000197.1:0-7073 GCA_964553395.1 uncultured Rikenellaceae bacterium
CAGAGAAGGGGGCCGGGGGGATGAGTACATGAAAAACAAAGCAGGGAAGGCCGTGGGGGCTGGTACATTCAGCCAGTGAATATGGTTAACTGCACAACGCGTTTTACTTATTCCGGGTAGGCTGAGATCTGTTCGAACTCTTTCTTAAACTCTTCAATTTCACCCATCCATCTCTCCTTTTCGATTTTGACCGGGAGACGGTTTAACAGCGATGTTCTCATCACGGCATCTCCCGAAAGAATATCAAAAGGCATCAGGATATTCTCGTACTCGTAAGGAGGCGGATTGAAAATCATTGCACCAGGGGCTGATGTTTCTATTATCGAATCAAATATTTCAAGGGCAGCTCCAACGGGAAAATATTTTTCCGTATCGGTTACATGTATCTGAAGTCCGTGGCAAAGCTCACCGGCATATTTATTGAAGGTTGGAATGAAATCGTGAACCCTGAAAACACATCCTCCGATATTCTTCATGTCAAGCTCTCTTTTCAGCTTCACAGCATTTATAAATGGTGAGCCGAAAAGTTCAAAAGGTATGGTTGTACCTCTTCCTTCGGATATATTCAATCCTTCAATCAGCACCATTCCGGGGTAAACAATTGCAGTTTTAAGCGAAGGCATGTTGGGAGAGGGGAGAACCCATGGCAGATCTGTTTCGGAATAGAGTGAATTCCGGTGCCATCCTTTCATCCATACTATGTTGACGTCAGCACGGGGATAATTCTTCTCTTTTATCCATAACGCCATTTCACCAATTGTCATTCTGTGACATAATGGAATTGAAGCCCCGCCTACGAAAGTGAAGAATTCCTTTTTCAGTACCGGACCGTCAAAGGGAAGTTTCCCTACAGGATTAGGACGATCGAGTACCCACACAGGAATTCCCAGCTCCGAACAAGCTTCAATACAAAGTTTTACAGTCCAGATATAGGTGTACAGTCTCGCACCAACATCCTGAAGATCAATTAATAATGCATCGATCCCGTTTAACATCATAACTGAAGGCCTGCGATGTTCTCCATAAAGACTGTATACAGGTATCCTGAGGACCGGATCGGATTCACCTTCCCATTCTATCATATTATCCTGTGTCTGTCCGTAGAGGCCATGTTGTGGACCAAACACAGCAGCAAGAGTACAATCTTTTCTGGTCCTGAATAATTCGGTTATATGGGTAAAATCCCTTGTAATGCTCGGTGCATGGCATAAAATACCAATCCTTTTACCTTTCAGCTTCGAAGGCAGGTTCTCATTTATTTGTTCGAGGCCTGTGATGACCATAAATATAAGTTATATATACAAAGATATGGTTTTGGATCCTTAGATGATCAGTATCATATTTTAGTATCAGAGAATGAATTATCTTTCCTAAGTTTGCATACCTGATTGGATAAAAACTCCGCAATTTATATCATATGAAACAGGTTCAAAAATACTATCTTCCTATTCTGGTACTTGTTGTGTTGTGCTTCTCCTGCACCAGCAACAACGATGTGAGAATAAGCATTATGGAGACCACTGACATCCATGGTTATATTCTTCCCCGTGACTTTGTTGAAAAACAACCTCTTGCTGCTTCCCTGGCTCATGCCGTAAGTTGTATCAATAAAGAAAGAAATGAAAAGGATGCTGTATTTCTCCTTGACAATGGTGATAACCTTCAGGGGCAGCCGGCAGTATACTATTATAACTATATCGATACTATTACACCTCACTTTGTTTCTGAGGTATTTAACTGGCTGGGATATGACGCTGTTACTGCCGGTAATCATGATATTGAGGCCGGTCATTCTGTTTATGACAGACTGGTTATGGAATATAAATTCCCTTTGCTTGCAGCCAATGCCGTTGACAGCAAAAGCGGGAAACCATACTTTCAGCCATTTACAATCCTTGAAAAGAAGGGAATCAGGGTTGCCGTACTGGGACTTATTACTCCGGCTATACCAACATGGTTGCCCGAAAAACTTTATTCTGGCATTGAATTCAGGGACATGGTCGAAACAGCCCGGCTATGGATGCCTGTTATCAGAAAACAAGATCCCGACCTGGTAGTGGGGTTATTTCATTCAGGGTGGAACAGTGAAAACAGGGAAGAGGGTGCATTTGATGAAAATGGTTCGGCTGCAGTTGCATTTAACGTTCCCGGATTCGATATCATTTTCAATGGCCACGATCACAGGATTGCCAATGAGAAATTTGTAAATATGTCCGGTGATACTCTGCTGATCCTCAATGGCGGGAGCAGAGCTGAAAATATTGCCTGTGCGGATATCACGATCACCACGAAAAAGAAAAAAGGTGAGAAACATAAAAATCTCTCAGGCAGGATCATTAAATCCTCTGACTATAAGCCTGATAGAGAGTTTGTTAATAAATTCAGGGCCACGGACAGGATAATCAATGATTACGTAAATAAGGTCATCGGCAATTCCACCGCTACAATATCATCCCGTGATTCATTTTTCGGATCATCTGCCTTTATCGATATGATACATGCTGTTCAGCTGGAGATAACAGGTGCAGATATCTCATTTGCAGCCCCGCTTTCATTTGATGTAAAAATAGATGAAGGTCCGGTTACTGCAGGTGATATGTTCAAATTGTACAGATACGAGAACATGCTCTACACAATGAGTATGACAGGTTTGGAGATACAGAAATACCTTGATTATTCATATTCTGAATGGCTTAATACAATGAGAGGGCCCGGGGACCTGCTTTTGAAATACAGGCTGGGGAATAACGGAAAGCCTCTGATCACGGATGGAAAGGTCTGGCTTAGAAACCAGTCGTACAATTTTGATTCAGCTGTCGGCATTGACTATCTTGTTGACGCAAGCAGGCCTGATGGTAAGAAAGTGATAATTAAGTCTCTCTCCGACGGACGTCCTTTTGAAAGGAGTAAAACATATAAAGTTGCCCTGAATTCTTATCGCGGAAACGGGGGAGGAGGACATCTTACTGAGGGAGCCCTGATCAATAAGAAGGACCTTCGTTCCCGGATGTTATCATCCACCGACAGGGATTTAAGATATTATATTCTCAAATCGATTGAGGCAAAAGGGACGATCACTCCTGCACCCTTCAATAACTGGAAGATAGTACCTGAGAAATGGGTTGAAAATGCTGTTCCCCGCGAAAAATTGCTGCTGTTCGGGGCAACCAAGTGACCATTTATTTGTTTAACAAAAAAGTATTTATGTTTAACGATAACCAGATAATCGAAATGAAGACATTTCCCAGATTTTTACTGCTGTTTTTCGCTCTCCTGTTTGTCAGTGAAAGTTCCTTTGCTCAGTCTCAGACAACAATCAGATTTTCCAAAAAACCCAGGAACATTATTTTATTTATAGGTGACGGAATGGGTATTGCACATGTTACTGCAGGCATGACCTCCTCCAGGGAGCCATTCAATCTTAAGCAATTCCCGTTTTCGGGCTTTTGTATCACCCAGTCGGCCGATGACTATATTACCGATTCGGGAGCAGGAGGTACCGCTATCGCCTGTGGAGTTAAAACGAATAATGGCATGATCGGGATGGCTCCGGACAATACTGTTGTTGCCTCAATTACTGAAATTGCACATAGACACGGACTTTCCACCGGTGTCCTGAGCACCAGCGCCATAACGCACGCAACCCCGGCATCATTCTCTGCACATAATACAAGCCGGGACAATTATGAGCAGATTGCAGAAAATTTTCTCAACGGTTCTGTTGATCTGTTCATTGGAGGCGGAGAAGATCATTTTCGTAATAGAGCTGATAAAAGAGACCTTACTGCTGAACTCGAAAAACAGGGATTTGACGTAGTCTACAATCTGGATGAACTAAAAGCATCCGGATCAGAAAAAATAGCAGGATTACTTGCGAAGGTTCATATGCCACCAGTAATGAACAGACAACCTGGAATGCTTGGGGAGATGACAAAAAAAGCAATTGAGACCTTAAGCCGTGATAAAGATGGCTTTTTTCTTATGGTTGAAGGATCCATGATTGACTGGGGGAGTCACGAAAATAACCTGTTTTATGCTGCTGCTGAAGTGGTTGATATGGATAAAGCCATTGGTGTTGCTCTGGATTTTGCAGGAAAAGACAGGAAAACCCTGGTGGTTGTCACTGCCGATCATGAGACGGGCGGATTAAGTCTTACAGGAGGGAATGAGACTGATCACATGGTAACTGCAGAATTTAATACAACTGACCATACCGGGACAATGGTACCTGTTTTCTCTTATGGTCCGGGAGCTGAAAAGTTTTCGGGTATTCATGAAAATACCTTTTTCCTTGACACTTTTCTGAATCTTCTGAGAATCACAAGATAAAATATTAACGGATTAACACCGTTTACCCGGAACAGGATTCGTAACAGCATTACAATGGTAAAAAATTCGGTCAAAAAAGCTGTCCGGGCGTCAGAAGGGAAGTTACTTCCCCTGGTTGAGGAGTTTTTCTCGATCCAGGGAGAAGGGTTTCATACAGGGAAGGCAGCATGGTTCATCCGGCTCGGAGGTTGTGATGTCGGATGCCGCTGGTGCGACTCACCATTTACATGGAATGCTGATATCCACCCGATGGTTGAAACCGATTCTATTATTAATAACGCGTTGAACTCTGGTGCTGATTCTGTCGTCATTACGGGAGGAGAGCCGCTTTTGTGGGACCTGGGATATTTAACATCCGGTCTGAAAAGAAATAAAATTCATACCTTTATAGAAACATCCGGAGCCTGCCCGTTAAGCGGAAAATGGGACTGGATTTGCCTTTCTCCCAAGAGGAACATGCCTCCGGATGAGGCGATATGCCAAATTGCTGATGAGCTTAAAATTATAGTCGAAGATACGGACGACCTTGAATGGGCAATTAAATATCGAACACTGGTCAACCCGGAGTGCAGGTTATACCTGCAGCCTGAATGGAGCAGATTTGAAAAGATCATACCCGGTATTGTCGATTTTGTTAAAAAAAATCCGGTATGGCGGATCTCCCTTCAGACACATAAATATATGCACATTCCGTAAAATGTTTATGAGGTATTTCGCAATAGTAGCCCTTTTATTAACTTCTTGTTCAGCTTCCAGGGAAATCTACTCCCAGGGTTTGCATACGAATTCAAACCGGGCGATCCGGACTTATAACGACGGCCTTGAATACTATAATTATCTGGACTTTAACAAAGCTGAAACCCTTTTCAAAATAGCAATTACTTACGACCCTGATTTCTACGAGGCATACATGATGCTTGGTGAACTAAATACAAGACAAAAAAAATACAAAGATGCTGTCCTAAATTACCGTAAAGCCATCAATATTGATTCAGCATTATACAGGCCGGTTTATTTCAGCCTTGCCAATTCGGAAATGATGATTGAGGATTATGAGGCCGCTCTTACTCACTATAAGACCTACCTGAGAAATAAAGGAAATTCAGAAAAGAATATCCAGCTCAGTATTAAGAACATAAAAAATTGTGAATTTGCTATTGAAGCGATGAAAAAACCGGTTCCATTTAATCCGGTCAACGTCGGTAATTCTATAAATACGGCAGATGATGAATACTGGCCATCAATTACCGCTGATGGTCTGACATTGATGTTTACGCGCCAGGTTTATAATCCACATCAAAACTCATTTGCAGGCGGGACTTCCCAGGAAGATTTCTATTTAAGCTTTCTGATGGACACAGTATGGGGTAACGCAGTTAATGCGGGTGAACCTCTGAATACACGACAAAACGAGGGAGCGCAGACGCTCTCTTCAAGCGGAAATTATATGTTTTTTACGGCATGCGACAGACCTGGCAGTCTTGGCAGCTGCGATCTTTACTTTTCGGCATATACTGAAGGCCGCTGGTCCATCCCCTATAATCTCGGATCTCCCGTCAATTCATCTTTTTGGGAATCAACACCTTCCATCAGTGCTGACGGAAATATGCTGTTTTTCTCAAGCAACCGCACAGGCGGATTCGGCGGTAAAGATCTTTGGTACACAATTATGAACGATAAAGGTAACTGGACCGCTCCCGTCAATGCTGGCAACAGGATTAATACAGAAGGCGATGAGATGTCGCCCTTTATTCACTTTGACGGGAAATCACTCTATTTTGCATCTGATGGCCGACCGGGAATGGGAGGGTTGGACATCTACATGACCCGGATGAATATGGATTCCACATGGACTGATCCGCAGAATCTCGGATACCCGGTCAATACGTCAAGTGATGATATGGGTCTTGTTATTGAAGCAGCCGGACAGAATGCATATTTTTCTTCCAGGCGCGACAATTCGAAGGGGAAAGATATCTTCAGCTTCAAACTTGATGAATCAACCAGGCCAAATCCTGTATCTTACCTTAAAGGAAAAGTTACAGACAGGGAAACCGGAAAGTTGTTAAAGGCTGATTATGAGTTAATAAACCTCTCAACAAACAGAATTACGGTAAATAGCAGGACTGATGACTATGGGGATTTTCTTGTATGTCTGCCTTCAGGAAATAACTACGGCATTAATGTCACAAAGCCGGGGTATCTTTTCTATTCGGAGAATTTCATGTTTGAAGGAGTTCATACGTTGATGAAGCCACTGATCAAAAAAATAAGTCTCAGTCCTTTAAAAGTAGGAGAGAAGATGCTCCTTGCAAATGTTTTCTATGAGATTGACAGGTGGGAGTTAAAAAAGGAATCAATGTCAGAACTTGAAAATCTGGTTGAGCTTCTTTCAACAAATAAGGATCTTGTCGTTGAAATCGGTGGTTATACCGATTCGACCGGGACCGATATGCATAACCTGATCCTGTCGGAAAAGCGTGCACTTTCAGTTGTGGACTACCTTGTAAGCAGGGGAATCATACAGGAACGGCTGACATATAAGGGATACGGGAATAATTTTCCTATTGGTGACAATTTTACCTCAGAAGGACGGCGATTGAATAGAAGGACAGAAGTGAAGATTATTGGAAGGAAAAAATACCAGATAATAAACCCTCTGACAAAGCAATAAACTGGATGTCTTCTATATTAGCGGAAGGTAAAACAAATGGATAAGACAAATATATTTTACAATAAGAAAA
>CAZKMH010000198.1:0-7050 GCA_964553395.1 uncultured Rikenellaceae bacterium
CGGAACCTGCCTTGCTCCCTGCGAAGGTATTGCTGTAACGAAGGAATAGGGGGTTGAACTACCCGCGACCTCCATTGAATTGGCCAGATAGGTTATCAACGGCCAGGCTTCGGGGATCTTCTGAAGTACCATCGATACAATGGCACTGTCGATAAAAATTCTGTCGGAAATCAGTTCAGGCTCTCCCGATCTTTCGGATCGCCTTATTGAAAGACCTATGTCGTCTATTGTCAACAACTCCGAAATTACTGCCGCAATTGTATCAACGGGATACTCCATGGCGTTATCTATCAGCAACCGGTTGGCTTTACTTTTGCTGCCGCCCTTATCCAGATCAATGAGATTGATAAATACATTCATCGGTACCACCTGGCTGATCCCAAGTGAAAAGTTACCTGACTGACCGTCTGTCAGGATCTTTGCGACCTTCAAAACAATCTGACCTTTATCTTCCTTTGACGGGGCAAAGGGAGCATTTGACGGTAACGGATCCAGTTCCCTGAACCGAATAATGATCTCTTCACCTTCCGAGATGCCGAGATGTTTTGCCAGGCGGTCATTTATGGCTGCGGTCCCTGGATCAACCGATATTGAATCTACTTCCATAAATTGGAAGAAATCATCGCCGATCCCGTATATCTTTGCATTAAGGGCTGTAACACCTGTTGAAAAGTTCTGAATATATCCGTCGGATTCATAAACAGATATTGCCTTTTCATTAATCCTGCCGCCAATTCTGCCAGCAAGCGAAGCATCAAAAAATCTTAAACCGGAACTTATAACCAAGCCGGTCTTACCGAGTTTTTCAGCTGCTTTTTGTTTGAGGCTGGCGCGGACCGAATGACCTGTGAGAAGCGAACCGGTAATCACGGCAGCAAGCAGGGCAACAATAATAACTTGATTAAGGGATGATTTACTGTAAAAGATCAGTGATCTGGCGGCAATTCTTAAATTGATAAATCTCATCAGATCAGTTGTTATTTATCAATTTATCAGCTTTCCGTTCTCAAGACGGAGATGTTTTTTCATTTTCGATGCAAGGTTTTCAGAGTGGGTTGCAACGATCATGGTAAGACCGAATTCCGTGTTCAGCACCGTTAGCAGCTCACCCAGAAGCCCGGCATTTTTTGAGTCGAGCGAACCAGTAGGTTCATCAGCCAGAAGCAGTGAAGGCTTGTTTATGAGCGCCCTTACCAGCGTTGCACGCTGAGCTTCACCTCCTGAAATGGTAAAAGGATATTTTTCCGAAATATCGCTGATCCCGGTTCTTTCCATGAGAAACCTGCAGTATTTTTCTTTCTCCCGGTAATCATTTTCTGAGACCGGCCTTGCAAATACCGGCAAAAGAATGTTTTCCATTACAGTCAGATGCGGAAAAAGCATATGATCCTGGAATACAAATCCAAGATTGGTATTTCTGTACAGGGCAGATTGATCTGGAGTGTAATTAAGGATTGAATCACCCCTGAAGAAGATATCACCCGAATCGGGCCGGTCAAGCAGGCTTATTATATTCATCAGGGTGGTTTTTCCTGAACCTGAGGGTCCGGTAATTGCGATTGAATCACCTTCACTGACAGTAATTTCCAGCTTGTCAAGGACAATCCCCCTGCCGGCAAACGATCTTGTTATATTAGAGAGTCTTAGCATCTGCTTTTCCCGTATTACCTGTATTTCTTTTATTCATTCATACCCGGTTATACACTCCTGAAAGTCCGACCGACATTTTTTCGAGTGAGAGCTCTCTCTTAACAGTATCCTGTCCCGTCCTTCCAAGGCGGGTTCTCAGCTCATGATCATTCAGTACCCGGAGAAGGGTTGTTGCAAGTTCTTCAACCGTATCAGGAGAATATATGATACCCCCTCCTGTAATATCCACAATTTCGGGGAAGGCGCCTGTTGCCGGTTGAACCACAGGTATTCCGGCACTGTTTGCCTCAAGGATGTATAATCCGTATCCGTCATATTTTCTTACAGGGACGCTGATGACATCCACGTCACTGAAGAATTCCATCTTCTTGTTCCCCTGGAATTCCGGATAGATCCTGACGCTTTTCTGGAATCCGTGTCCTTTTATCTTCTTTATCTGTTCAGAAATAAAGGGTTTGTCATCACCTGTGTATCCGCCGCAAACATTCAGGGTAAGCCCGGGAATGCTGTTTTCTGATTTGAGCTTAATGAATGCATCGGCCAGCTTGTCAAATCCGTTCATGTGACTGACGCGGCAAAAATAACCGATAGCCGGAGGCCTCTGCTTTAAAGGCTTGTCAGGAAATTCCTGGGAATCGAATCCAAGGGGAATAACGCTTATATTGTCGCCTTTAAGGCCTGTTTTTTTGATGAACAGGTTTTTATAATATTGACTAGGTGTGATAAATCTGTCAACATGAACTGCCTCCTTCGCAATCATTTTCCAGGCGTTTCCCCTGTACGGCTCCTTCATTTCATCGATCCAGTCATCTTCATTAAGCAGGGAACAGACTATCCTGATGTCAAGCCTTTTTTTCAATTGTCTCGCGAGACCGAGTATTAATGCATTTGAAAGGTGAATGACATCCGGCTTGCCATCTTTAACCAGGTATCTCACGAGTCTGTCAACCTCATTCTTCCTGAAGGCGTTGTCGCCTTCAATCATGTTCAGGGTCAGATCCTCGAGCCCATCGGTCCTTGTTGTTCCAGCCATGCCTGCAGCAAGCTTTAAAAATGGTTTTGAGTCGAAAATTTTTTCAAAAAAGACAGGCATATTTTTAAGAAAACCGACTTTTTCTCTGAGAAACATTGATATTGCTCCGAAAAAAACTTCATCTTCAAAACTGTTTGCTGAAGTCGCTTTATCAGGTGGAAGGTAAAGGGGAATTCCACTGGCTGAAATGCCGGGCACTTTCCTGATCGCACGAAGGTAGATCATATCACGGTAGCAGTTGCCGCAATAGAATGATCCGCCTGACCCTGTTATAAGATATACTATTTTCATCTTGTTTCTTCCTCTGTGGATCTCTGTGGATCTCTGTGTCTTCTCTGTGGAACTCTGTGTAACAAATAAAGCTAAAATCTTACACAAAGTCTCACAAAGGGTTCACAGGGTAACACAGAGACGTTTATAATTTACTTTTTAATCCCGAAAGCCAGTAGCCTCCCGTCCTCAGTCAGGAAATAAAACCTGTCGCCCGTTACAGCCGGAGAGCTGCTCACAGGAGCTCCGGCATTGAAGCTCCATATCTTCTTTCCGTCCTTCAGTCCAAGCATATAAATATTCCCGTCGGTGCTTCCGAAAAGAACTTTGGTTGGTGTTACAACTGCAGAACCTGTTATCCGGCCGTTTGTCCTGAATTTCCAGACAAGCTTCCCTGAAGTGGTGTTGTAACAGTAAATATATTTATCATCGGTGCCTACAACAACATAGTTTCCCCTGACTGCCGGAATTGAAAGGATCGAACCGGAATTTCCGTCTGCAGGGATTTCCCATAGTACTTTCCGCGTGTTCAGGTCAAGACAATAAAATGCTCCGTCATAATCTCCGAAATATGCTTTTCCACCGGAAAGGGCAGGAGAAGCTGCTATATAGACTCCGATCTCAATTGTGTCTTTCTCTTTTCCTGTCAGCGGATCTGCGATCCTGATTATCCCGTCACATCCGCCGAACACAATGCTGTTATTCGCAAGTGCCGGAGTACCGTTGACATAATTATCGGTTTCAATCTTCCACAACGGTTTTCCTGTTGCCGGATCGATGCAATGCAGGTAATAATCATAGCTGCCGAAAAAGATCCCGGATCCTTTGGCTGACGTCCATACATTCGCTGATCCCACAATCTGGTTATCGGTTTCATATGACCAGATCAGTTTTCCGGTTGACTTATTGTTTGCCCGGAGTACACCGTCATAACCGCCCGTGATAACTTTATCGGAATAAACAAGGGGCGGGGCTTCGATCGGATCATCTGTTTTAAATGTCCATTTTATTTTCCCGTCGCCGCCTGCAGCGATAAGCCTGCCTTCATCATTACCAAAATAAACAACCCCGTCGCTGATCACCGGCGATGATTTGCTTCTTTCGCCTGTCGGAAGGCTCCATAGCAACACAGGTGATGCCGGAAAATCATAGTCAGTATTCCCCGAGAGATCGCTATTCCCCCTGAAAACAGACCAGTTCTGGCCTGTTTTCTGTCCAATCGAAACTGAACAGAACAAAAGGAAAGCAAATACGGAGCTGAAAATTCTCATGACTAAAATATTGTTAAAACCGGCTTAAAGCACCTGTTGGACAAATATCAATACAAATATCTGATTTCGTCGCCAGAATATCGTCAAACTCCTCAGTCAGGGGCTCAGATATTATTGATACGAATCCCCTGTTTAAAAAGCACAATGCCGGTTCATCCTTGCTGTCTTCGCACACCCTTACACAGAGTCCGCATTTAATACACTTTGCGCTTTCAAAAATCAGGCCGGTTTTATGATTGATCTTTTTTACGGCAGGAGCACTGACAAACTTGCCTTTTGGATCCTTAACCGATAAATTCTGTGACAGATCGCGCAGTCTGCAATCCCCTGCAGCCCGGCAGTCGCAATGCATGCAGCTTCCGGCTTCTCTGCCCGCCGTATCAAAATCTGTGATCTCCCTGAATCGCAGGAGATCATCACTGCACTCCTTAAGCCATTCCTTAAGCTCTGACTCTGCCAGTACGCCGATGCGTGATGAAAACCTCTTTCTGACTTCCGGGACTCCTGTTTCAACAGGCATTTTCTCAGCGACTTTGGCACTATCGAGATGGGCAGAAACAAAAAGCTGTAAATTCTTTATCGAAACAGGCTGATCGACTTTCTTTCTGCGGCAGGCGTTTTCACAATAACCCGGACAGGTCTTGCATCTGATTTCCGAACCCGTAAGTTCCGAAAGCGAAAGTTCAAGGGCGCCTTCAATATTACCTGAAGCTAAAAGCCTGTTCATCAGCGGTATATTATATCCTGCAGGACAAACAATCCTGCATTGAGCCTCGCATTCTGCCCTGTGCTCAAGAAGAAGAAGCTCCAACGCTTTTTTCCGCAGTTTTATGACATCTTCTCCTGAAGCGTCTATGTCCATTCCATCGCTGACCGTCGCTGAGCACGAGGGGATAAAACTGCCTGTCTTATTGTCCTTTACAAGACAAACCATGCATGATGAATAATGTTCAATGCCATCCTTGTGGCAAAGCGTTGGAATGGAGATCCCTGCTTTTCCGGCAGCACCAAGGATTGTCTGACTCTCCCCGGCTTCAATTTCAATATTATTAATCCTTACCCTGATCATTTGCATTTACTATTTCCACTGCTTTTACCGGGCACACAATCCTGCAAGTATCGCACTTTGTACAGATTGCCTGATCTATTTCATGTTTTTCATAAGGTTTGAAGGCGATTGCATTTACCGGGCAGTCCTGCGAGCATTTTGTACAGCCTGTGCATTTATCGGTAATTGTATATTTTATAAGATCAACGCACTTCCTGGCGGGACAATAACCTTTGGCGTGGGCCTCATATTCTTCCCTGAAGTACTTTATTCCGGTAAGTACCGGATTTGGTGCCGTTTTCCCAAGTCCGCAAAGACTTCCGTTCTTAACATCTGTGCAGAGTTCGTTAAGTTCATCTATCTCGCGGAGATCAGCTTTCCCTTCACTCAGCCTTGTAATGATATCAAGCATCTTAGTCGTTCCGACCCTGCAGAATGTGCATTTGCCGCATGACTGTTTTTGTGTGAAAGTCAGAAAGTACTTTGCTATGTCAACCATACAATCGGCATCATCAAGGACCACCATTCCCCCCGAACCCATCATAGCGCCCATTTTTGTAAGCTCTTCATAATCAACAGGTGTATCGGCCATACCTGCAGGAATACATCCGCCTGACGGCCCGCCTATCTGAACCGCCTTAAAAGTCCTCCCTTCGGCAACGCCATCCCCGATCTTTTCGACTATTTCCCTTATTGTTATACCCATTGGAACCTCAACAAGTCCGCCTTTCGATACTTTTCCCGCCAGTGCAAACACCTTTGTTCCCCTGCTTTTACCTGTACCAGTTGAGCTGAAAGCTTCTGCACCGTTGTTGATGATCCAGGTCACAAGTGCAAAGGTCTCAACATTGTTCACAAGGGTTGGCTTTCCCCGGAATCCCTTTACAGCGGGGTAGGGGGGTCTTAAATGCGGTGTGCCGCGCTTTCCCTCAAGTGATGCTATCAGAGCCGTCTCCTCTCCGCAGACAAAAGCTCCGGCGCCTTCAAATATCGTTGCATCGAATGAAAAGCCTGTCCCGAAAATATTCTTCCCGAGAATTCCCCTTTCATGACATAAATTGATTGCATTTCGTACCCTTGTTACGGCCAGGGGGTATTCTGCCCTGATATAAAAGATGCCCTCAGAAGCGCCTGTGGCAAATCCTGCTACCAGCATGCCCTCGATAACCCTGAAAGGAAATGATTCAAGGATCATCCTGTCCATGAAAGCTCCGGGATCACCCTCATCCCCATTGCAAACAATGTACTTTACATTTGCCTCCTGTTCGGAGAATATATCCCATTTTTTCCCTGTCGGAAAGCCGGCTCCGCCACGCCCCCTTAATCCGCTTTCAGTTATCAGATGCCGTATACCGGCCGGGCCGGATGAACCTAGGCACTTCTTAATGCCTTCAAATCCGCCGGTAAGAATATATTCTTCAATCGATACAGGAGACAGCATGCCACCGTTCATTGTGGCCATGTGAACTTGCGAACTTAGAAAGCTCCTGAGGTATTTTTCCCTTTGCTCTCCCGTAAGATTAATCGGACTACCGACCTTCTCATCCGAAACGAATGAATCAGCAAGGTCATTCAGTCTGTATCTGATCATTTTATTCAGCGACCCTGGTTTTATGTGCTTGAGAAGTATCTCTTCAACCTGATCCTTTCTTACGTTCGTGTATCTTGAACTTAAATTTCCGTTGGTGATGATTTCAAGTAACGGCGTCTGGTTGCATACCCCGACGCATCCCACGGGTTTCAGCCTGATATTTAGGTCATAATCCTCCTTTACTTCA
>CAZKMH010000199.1:0-7034 GCA_964553395.1 uncultured Rikenellaceae bacterium
TGGTTTCATTGGATTGGGACAACAGGCTATGTTCCTTCTCAGTGGCTTTCTCCAGGTGGCCGGAGTAAAAGTGGTTGCCGGGTGTGACGTTTACGGTATCAAGCGACAACGTTTTGAAAAGCGGGTAACAGATTTTTATACAAAAGCCGGCAAGGAGTTTAAGGTTGATACCTACGAAAAGTACCAGGATGTACTGGCACGGACCGATATTGGTGCCGTGGTCATTGCCGTTCCCGATCACAATCATGCAATGATTGCCATTGCAGCGCTGAAGGCAGGCAAGGATGTTTACCTTGAAAAACCGATGACTTTTACAATTCATGAAGGGCAGGAACTTAAAAAGGCTGTTCGTGAAAATAACAGGGTACTTGCAGTCGGAAGCCAGCAACGTTCCGATTCGCTTTTCCAGCATGCGGTGAACCTGGTTCAGACAGGCGCTATTGGAAAGATCACCAAAGTTAACGCTTACGTGGGCGCTCCTCCAAAGCCCTACGACCTGCCTGAGGAGCCGGTACCTTCTGATCTGAACTGGGACCTGTGGCTGGGACCTCTTCCTGAAACTATTCATTACAATAACCAGCTCGATCCTCTGATCTCACTCGATCCTCCGAAGGATGAAGAGATATGGGGCGCATGGAGATGGTACAAGGAAATGGGAGGCGGTTTCACAACTGACTGGGGAGCCCATATGTTCGATATTGCCCAGTGGGGCCTCGGAATGGATAAAAACGGGCCGGTCGAGATCTCTCCGATCGGCGACGGTACCGAGTTTATTTCCTGGAAATATGCCAGCGGAGTGGTAATGACTTCCGAACCGTTCAATGACGAATTGACAAAGGGAGTGAAATTCTGGGGTGAAACCGGCTGGATTGAAGTATCACGCGGGTTCTTCAATGCCTCCGACCCAAAACTCAATCCCCCGGAGTCTGCCGCTTCAAATGATGACGGCCCATACGAAACCAGGATCCCGCACCAGGTTAACTTCATTGAGTGCGTGCGCTCGCGTCAGGATCCTGTCGCTTCAGTTGACATCGGCCACAGCAGCTGCACAGTTTGCACACTCGGCAATATTGCCTGTGAACTCAAGAGGACGATCAGATGGAATCCTGAAACTGAAACATTTGTCGATGATACTGACGGGGCTGCTACCAGACTCCTCCACTATGAGTACAGGAGTCCGTGGAAACTGGTATGATGATTTTGCCCCTTAATCTCCTGAGGGGGACTTTAAGAATTTTTAGCTCCTCCTCCAGGAGCAGGAGGGCAATAAAATAAAAAGAGGCTGCAAATATTGCAGCCTCTTTTGGTATAATTTCGAATAAACTATTCTACTCTTTTAACTTTGATAGCAACAGGTCCTTTTTCTCTCATTTCAATCTCAAACTCGACAGCCTGTCCAGTCTCAAGCTCAGTGTGGGGAACTTCAAGACCTGAACGATGGATGAAAATATCCTTTTGATCTTCAGTCTGAAGGAACCCATAGCCTTTTACCCTGTCATACCATTTAACAGTGCCTTTCATAGTTTTTGATTTTTTGTTCCTACCTGTAATTATCCCTTCTGTTTCCTCCACCGCCTCTGCGGTCGTTATCGCCACCTCTGAAATTACTTCTTCTGTCTGTTCTTTCAATAGATTCGTTAACAATAATTTTCCTGCCCTGTACTTCGGCGCCATTAAGTTCTTCAATGGCCTTCTTTGCTTCAGCTTCGTTAGGCATTTCCACGAAACCAAATCCTTTACTTTTCCCAGAGTACTTGTCAATAATGATTTTTGCGGATCCTACTTCGCCATACTCTTCAAAGATTTCTTTTAATTCTGCTTCACTCATTTTAAAATGAAGACTTCCTACATAAATGTTCATGATTCAATAATTAAGTAATTAAAAACACTTTCAAAGGTCATATTTTTTTTCGAAAACTAAAAATAAAACTCATAATATATTGGAATTTAACAGTTTTTTGGTCTGAAAGACACATCAGGGACCACAGGCCAGGGTTAATTCACTCATGTTAAACAGTCAATTTATTTATTTAACAGTGGTACAATAAAATTGTTCGAAGTTCAAAGCCGGAAATTTTAAATTTGTTGAATTTTTATAAAACACCCCGTGACTCACAAATTAATCCAAAGACAGACATTGATCAGCTGGCAATAAATACTTGTTCACTTCTTGTTCCTTATATATATATGCTTTATCCCGCTTTGCCCCGAATCCCTTTCATCTATCTCAAAATCGAGCGATCGTATCAAAGGCGTTAGCTTGGCGAAACCATAGTTCCTCGGATCAAAATCGGGCTGTTTCTTAAGTATCAGGTTACCTACATCACCCAGGTATGCCCATCCGTTCTCATCAGCCAGATCAGCAATGGATGTGGCTATTAGCCGTTTTGCCTTCCTGATCTGGATCTGGCTTTCAATTTCTTCATTCTTTTGTTTCCTGGGCGATGGCTTTCCTGCCCTTTTCCTGACAACAAGCGGTTCTGCAACAACTGACGGTCCATTAATGATCTCAATGTAAATGAATTTATCACATGCTACAATAAAAGGAGCCGGGGTCTTTTTTTCGCCGATGCCGATCACCTTCATGCCTGCTTCCCTTAACCTCGTTGCAAGCCTTGTAAAGTCGCTGTCGCTCGATACAATGCAGAATCCGTCAACCTTACCGGAATACAGAATGTCCATTGCGTCAATTATCATCGCCGAATCAGTTGAATTTTTTCCCCTGGTGTAACTGTATTGCTGTACCGGAGTGATTGCATTTTCAAGAAGAACGGATTTCCATCCCGCCACCGTTGGAATTGTCCAGTCACCATATATCCTTTTAAAGGTAGGAGTCCCGTACTTCGCAATCTCCTCAAACATCCCCTTTACATTGCTGTAGGGGATATTGTCGGCATCAATCAATACCGCAAGCCTCAGGTCATTTAATGTCTGCATAAAAATTCGAATTAAAACTTTTTGCAATTTACTCTTTTTTAGGGCATTTAAGGCAGATCCGCTAAAATCAGAGGTAATTTGGCAACCTGCATATGAAAAACTTAACTAACTTTAATTTGTTCTAGCTAAACATCCGGAACCGGTTTAAACCTATGGAGGAAATCATCAGACTAAAACCAGGAGCCCTTGCCTTCCTTGCCGTCTTCAGCATTGCATTATTGTTTTACCTTTATTATTTCACAAGTAAACAGAAGGTAATACTGAACAGGATAATGCGACCTGCATTTCCGTCCCTTTCAGACGGAATCCTTGAATTTTTATCTGAAAAACTGGGAGGTATTATTTTTACCGGAATTATTCCTGCCATTCTATTCCTCGGAGTTCTGAGAATTCCCGCTTCGCGGGCTGGACTTCAGATGGGGTTGACTTTCGAATTCCGGTACCTGATAATAATACTTGTGCTGGTTACCTGTCTGCTTTCATACGTATTTTCAAGGAAATCCGGCATTCAGGCTATGTCAGCCGACCTGAAGATAAAAAACTGGTACCCGAGGCACCTTTTTTTATATTCCGCGGTATGGATAATATATATCTTCGGATATGAGCTTCTTTTCAGGGGGATATTATGGTCCCTTTTCTTTGAGGCTTTCGGATTCTGGCCGGCCTTGCTGATAAACCTTTTGCTCTATTCGGCTGTCCATATAAGTAAAGGCAAATTCATGGCTCTGGGGGCTCTCCCCACCGGGATTATACTGTGTCTTTTAAGTTATCTTACCGGTTCGTTCCTGCCGGCTTTTTTTATTCATTCCACAATTGCCGTTATGACCGGATTATTTTCTGTCTATCACAATCCTGAAATTCGTGTTCACCTTAAGACGCAGCATGTATGAAGTTTTTTATAACAGGGGGAACAGGATTCATAGGTTCGAGATTGACTGAAAGGCTTGTTTTGGAGAATCACAGCGTTACCCTGCTTGTCAGGGATCCTGCCGTAAGCAGGTTCGCCGGCATGGAAAAAGCTGCCATTGTGACCGGTGATATTTTCAACGGGGAAGCTCTCCGGGAGGGGATGAGGGAGTGTGATTGCGTTTTCCACATGGCAGCATTCACAAAACCATGGAGTGACGACCCTTCACTGGTTACAAAGACTAATGTTACGGGCACTTTCAATATCCTTGAAGTTGCACTGGAATGTAAAGTCAGTAAAGTCGTCATTACGTCAACCGGAGGTACAATGGGTTATTCCCGAAATGGTAAATCGGTCGGTGAAATGACAAATTATGATCCCGTATATAATACTCTGTATGAAAAATCAAAAGCGGAAGCCGAGAAGGTGGCGATTGACTTCAGTAAAAAAGGACTGAATGTTTCAATTGTTAATCCCACCCGGGTGTATGGTCCGGGAAAACTTACAAAGAGCAATTCATTGACCAGGATAATCAGACTTTATATTTCAGGTCTCTGGAGGATCCTCCCGGGAGACGGCCGATCGGCCGGGAATTATGTTTTCATTGACGATGTTGTTGAAGGTCATTTACTTGCTGCAATGAAAGGAAGGCCGGGCGAACGATATATCCTCGGTGGGGAAAATCTCTCTTTCAGGGAGTTGTTTGCAAAAATAGGAGAGGAGGCAGGGAAAAGGAGAGTTTTAATTCCCTTTCCGGCTGGTTTTATGAAATGGATTGTCAATATTGCTGTATTTTTCTCAAAAATCACCGGGAAACCGCCTTTGATAACCAGGGACTGGCTTGATAAATACCTGAATGACTGGATTATGTCGAGTAAAAAGGCGGAATATGAATTGGGTTACACGATCACTCCTTTCAGTAAAGGGGTTGCAGAAACAATAAAATGGTTAAAAACGGAACAAAATGGGGTCAGAAAATAACGCATACGCGGTAGTTACGGGAGCCAGCAGCGGCATTGGCAAGGCTATTGCAGGTGAGCTGGCCAGAAGGAAACACAATCTGATTCTAAGCTCACTGCCGGGCCAGTCGCTGGGTGACTATTGCAGAGAACTGGAATCAGAAAACAGAATATCGGTTCTTTGTTTTGAAAGTGATCTGACCCACGAACGGGGACCTGAAAATCTGGTTGATTTTGTTCAGAAGAAAGGGCTTAAGGTGAACATACTGGTAAACAATGCAGGAATAGGATTTGAAGGTCCTATTGAAAGCATATCCAAAAAGCAGATCGATCATATGTTATTGTTAAACGTCAGGGCTCTGACACTGCTGACCAGTTTTTTTACTCCTGAACTTAAATCGCATAACGAATCCTATATCTTGAACCTCAGCAGCTTTGGGAGTTATCTTCCAACGGCTTATAAAAGCGTTTATCTGGCCTCGAAATCATATATATACTTTTTTACAAGGGCTCTCGAATCGGAATTTAAAGGATCTTCGCCATTTACCTGTGTCGTGGTGCCTGCTTCCGTAAGAACCAACAGGATGACACTCGACAGGATTGAAAGAAATGGGTGGTTCGCACGAAAACTGGCGCTGAGCGCTGAAGAGGTTGCATATGAGGCTGTTGATGGAATGTTTAAAAGAAGAAAGGTGGTAATGCCAGGCAGGTTCACCACACTGGTTTTCAGGTTGGCATTATTTGTCCCTGAAGGGATCATGCTGTGGATAACACGGGGAATATTCAGAAACTATAAAGTTGAAAACTGATCTTCCGGCTTACGTCAGATCTTTTTCCCGGTCATTGAAATTATATCGAGCCGTAATACGGTAGTTCTTTCAAAGACTTCAGGATGGTAATTAAATCCGCTTCTTTTTGAATAGTGCTGCATTATCGAAGTCAATCCTTCTTTTTTCTTCTCATTATCAGTAAGGATAAAAATCTTTCCCCAACCGATAATACTGCTGAATTTCATGCCAAAATCACAGGCCTCATTGCCTTCAATAATCGCATGATCAGTATCCATTTCAAAACAGACATAGTTGTTCTTTCTGATCATTTCGATTTTTCTACCCTCCGGTGCACAATGGAAATAGAGCTTTTTGTCAGCCCCTCCCGCATATCCGAAATTCATTGTTACGATATAGGGTGTGGTCCCGTCTGTCAATGCTATCCGGCATACATCCGACCGCAGAATTATCCCTTCCATCTCTTCAATGCCGACTTCCCTCTCTTTTCTTCTCATATGAAAGGATTAAATTTTTAATTAAAAATAAAGAATATTATTAACTTTGGCAGCAATAAAAAGATTTCACAGGAATCTTACAGTATATAAAGCAATTATTATGGGAAAAGGTGATAAAAAATCAAGAAGAGGGAAAATTATTCTTGGTACTTATGGTGTCAGACGTCGCAAGAAAAAAGCTGACAAACCGGGAATCAAACAGGTAATGGCAGTTCAGGAAAAAGAAATTAAGGATAAAAAGCCGGCCAGAGAAAAGAAAACGGTACAGGAGGTTAAGGAAGTTGTTGAAGTAAATGAAGTTCAGCCTCTCAATGAAGTGAAGGTAGTAAAGGAGGCAACGGAAGCCAGGCCGGCAAAGGAGGTAAAACCGTCAAAGGAAACCCCTGAAAAAAAGGAAGCCAAAACTGCCCCGCATAAGAAAGAACCTAAGGATGCTGTTGCTGCAAAGGAAAAAAAGGAAGCAAAGGAAGCCAAACCAAAGAAGGAAAAAACAAGCAAGTAATTCATCATTTATTTTCTGACGACCAGCCACGTATAGTCTTCAGGATCAATCCTTGCATTGATAATTACAGGTTCATTCAGTAAGAGTGCGTCGTTCACTGCATCACGCATGCCTGTTTCCGAATCGGCATTGATCACTTTTACACCCAGGAACGTCCCTGAAGCGAACAGATCGCCTGAATAGAGCACCGTACCATATGGCGCAATGTTTTTCCATGATTGTTTCAGTCTTATAAGATTCAGTTCGCCATCGGACAGGACAATGATTATCACGGGCAGGTTATATCTCCTTGCCGTAATCACCTCCCCGGCAGTCATCAGGAAACCCCCATCGCCTGTTATGCAGGCTACGGTCCTTCCCGGATTTACAAGCTGCGCCGACAATGCAGCAGGGATGCCGAATCCCATCCCTGACCATCCGTTTGTCATTAACAGGTTTCTCCTG
>CAZKMH010000200.1:0-7013 GCA_964553395.1 uncultured Rikenellaceae bacterium
ATCATTATAGTCATTCTTATATGTATTTGGACTGTAAACGAGGGTATCCGGCATTCCTGCATACTGGAGGTAATACCTTGCTGCTTCAAGAAATCTTGGTTTGTCGCTAAGCTTCCATCCGAATCCGGATTTGTAATGCGTATCCTGAACGATTGTTCCTGAAGCTTTTTCAATTGCTGACTGCTGATTCCGGATAATATCAGGAGAAGGTTTACGGGCAACATTGCCCATTCCGCCACCGAATTTTATGGCATCAAGTGCTATATACTCGCTTTCAGAACCTGATCCCTTCACAGTTACCGATCCGGCAGCTGCATTCTTTCCCTGATCGAACATGAAATTACCCAGGTAGATCCAGGTCTTTCCTCCGATTGTCTGATCTACTATGAATTCGGTCCTTCCGCCGGTATGTGAAACTGAATATTTCACTGACCGGCTGTTTCCTTCAGCCAGCGGCCATGAAATATAAACTGAATAGTTTCCCCTTTCGGGTATTTCCGGAATGTAGAGGGCAGAATCATTCCTTATGCGGACGGAGGTTCCGTGCCTGAACGGATTGTAGCCAGGGAACAGGGTATCTGTCAACAGAAATCCTTCATTTATTTGCTGAATTTCTACACCAGGTTGTAATACAACTTCAGAATTGGCTGTGGACCTGTCGTTATCTACAATTACTTCGTTGACCTGCACATCTCTTTCGCGGGGCAGGAAAACTGTTGCACCTGCTTTTTCAAGCATTTTCACCAGGTAGGGTACAACATAGCCCATTACTGAAATATCCTCAACAGTCCCGAAAAGTTTTGCCCGCTGATATTCCCACCTGTCAAGGTTCATTTCAAAATAATAACCATGGCTGTGCCAGAGAGCAACTGATTTTCCAACCAATCCCTTTTCCGGATAGATCCCGGTTAACTTCTGAACAAGGATATTTCTGTCAGCGTCAATTACAGGAAACCTGGTTGAATCGGCGGGAAATTCCCGACGGTAATAATTGGGAACCAGCTGATTTAAAGTATACTTATTTGTAATTACATCAATATTGTATTTTCTGAATTTTCTACCCAAACTCTCTTTTAGTGATTGTATCAACATCGAGCAACTTTCTTCCCTGAATGGGTAATATGACAATGCAGGTGCATAGAAAAGTGTTATCTGTTCCTGAATTTTATCAATTCTGATTGAATCCAGTTTCGGACTTGCTATATGCTGCCATTGAAGCAAAGGATTTTTCCAGTCATTAAGTTTATTCGTCGCAATCCGTTTTAATTTTGCCTCTTCCTGTGAATAGAGTGTAAGGGTACTCAAAACCGCAATAAATGCCAGTGATAATATTCTTTTTAAAACAGGGTGATTCATCCACTAATTCATTTGGATTGTAATATAAG
The DNA here is from genome assembly GCA_964553395.1 of uncultured Rikenellaceae bacterium. Taxonomy (GTDB): domain Bacteria; phylum Bacteroidota; class Bacteroidia; order Bacteroidales; family VadinHA17; genus LD21. The sequence goes on from CAZKMH010000200.1 coordinate 1,386, forward strand.
AATTACTGATCAAATTTAGAAAGTTTTTTAAATTTGTCATACATCTTACAAGAAACAACAATTTAGATTATTTTTGCATAAGAATAGGTTCTGATGGGTATTCGGAAATCACTCTGCATATTGATTAATTACCGTAAAACAAATTATTTTATAGTATGATCCTTGTAGCTGACAGTGGTTCAACGAAAACAGAATGGAAAGTAACCGATAATAAGATCCGGCACGAATCAGCATTTACCGGTGGTATTAACCCTTATTTTCTGTCGGAGGATGAGATTTATCATTTACTGGAGAAAGAACTTGCCCAGTACAATAACAAGGCATTAAGAAAAATCTATTTCTACGGTACAGGATGCAACAGCGAATCAAAGAACAATGTGGTGAAAAGAGCTCTTGCGCGTTTTGCCAGATCGGATGAGATCTTTATCGGGAGTGACCTTCTTGGCGCAGCCCGCTCTCTATGTCAGAATAATCCGGGCATTGCGTGCATTATGGGAACCGGGTCCAATTCCTGCTATTATGACGGAAAGAACATAATGTCGAATGTATCCCCTCTCGGGTATATACTCGGAGATGAGGGCGGCGGTGCCGTTATAGGAAGAAAGTTAGTATCAGCAGTCCTGAAAAAACAGGTTCATCCTTTGGTGGTTAATAAATTCTTCGATACATATAAAATCACTCCCTCGGAAATCCTGGAAAATGTTTACATGAAACCGTTTCCGAACAGGTTCCTTGGCCAGTTTGCCAGATTCATCGCGGATAATATCCATATTCCTGAATTACAGGAGATTATTACAACCAGTTTTGATGAATTCATCATCAGGAATATCGTTCAGTACCCTGAATCAAGGATACTCCCGATTCATTTCACGGGAAGCATCGCTTATTATTTCAGGTCATTTCTCGAAGAGAGGCTGACACGAAATCATCTGCAACCGGGCATAATAACTTTATCTCCGATGACCAATCTTATTGCCTATCATATTAAAAATCCTGACCTGGAATAAAAATGGCTGAATCTGAAGAGTACATACCAAAAATAAGCATCACGGAATCGTCTTCCCCTTTTGAGAATCTTGACAAGATGACTGTGAAAGAATTGCTTACAAACATAAACAAGGAAGATTCAAAAGTGCATCTGGCGGTAAGGAAGGCAATTCCTCAGACTGAGAAGCTGATAAGCAGGATCGTTGTAAGGATGAAGAAGGGAGGACGTATATTTTATCTGGGTGCCGGTACAAGCGGAAGGCTTGGTGTGCTCGATGCGTCAGAGGTTCCACCTACATTTGGAGTTCCTCATACCCTGGTAATTGGATTGATAGCAGGTGGAGAAAATGCATTACGCAGATCAGTTGAATCGGCTGAGGATGATCCAAACAAGGCATGGAAGGAGCTCGAAATATTTAATATAAACAAGAAGGATAAGGTAATTGGCATAGCTGCATCGGGCACAACTCCGTACGTGATTGGCGGGATAAAGAAAGCACGTGAGAAGGGAATACTTACCGGGTGCATTACCTGTAATCCCGACAGTAAGCTGGTTGAAGCAACTGAAATTCCCATCGTGGTGGTGGTTGGTCCCGAATTCGTTACAGGAAGCACCAGGCTCAAAGCCGGAACTGCCCAGAAAATGGTTCTGAATATGATTACGACAACCGTAATGATCAAGCTTGACAGGGTGAAGGGGAACAAAATGGTAAATATGCAGCTCACCAATAAAAAACTGATTGAAAGAGGAACACGCATGATAGTGGAAGAACTGAACATTCAGAGAGAGGCCGCAAGGATATTGCTGATGCACCATGGTTCAGTAAAAAAAGCACTTGAATCTTACAGGAAAAATTATCAGTAAGAATATTATAGTGGTAGCTACCCAAAAATATTAATAAATACCCGGAGAGTATGGAAGATATTTTTACCAAGATCGGGACCGGATTGACACTCAGCCAGAAGATTGAACGTAAAATTGAAGAGGCGATACGTCAGAAGAAGCTTCTGCCCGGGACTAAACTGCCATCCGAAAAAGAGTTGTGCGGCCAGTTCGCTGTGAGTCGTACTGCCCTTAGGGAGGCTCTACGCAGGCTGAGTGCACGTGGTCTGATAGATATAAGAAAGGGAAGCGGGATCTATGTCACCGAATTGAAAATAGAAGATGCAATCAATTCTCTTCATCTTTTTTATGACCTCAGATTCAACTCCGATCTGATACTTCAGATCATTGAGGTGAGACGTCTTTTTGAGCCTGAAGTAGCAAGACTTGCAGCCAGGAACAGAACAGACAATGATATAAAAACACTGCAAAAAAACCTTGTTGAACTCGAACGCAGTAATCCTGACAACACCCAGCTTGAAGTTGATATTATAAACAGATTCCATATGAACCTGGCTAATGCAACACATAATCCGATTGTAATCATCAGCCTGGAGCCTGTCTATTCGCTGCTTCCGAGGATGAGAAACCTGATCTACGGAAATATTGAGGGTGAAAAGGAATATACAGTAAAATATCAGATTGAGCTGCTGGCTGCCCTGAAATCAAAGGACAGTACCAGGGCTTATGAGGTATCTGTAGCGCTCCTTGAACGTAATATGGAGATATATAATAAATATTTCAAAACCAACTGACGTTGACTTTAAACAATGCGATTTAAAAGATTATTACTAACTGTTACAACGGTATTATCCATTTTCTTACTGTCTGATGCACAGAAAATTGATCCGCCTTTTTTTCAATATATGGATCACCCATGGGTGGATTCGGTATTAAATACACTTTCCCTGGAGGAAAGGATCGCGCAGCTAGTATGGATTGCGACGTTTTCGAACCGTGATCTTGAATACGAGGTTAATCTCAGCAACCTGATAATGAAAACAGGTGTCGGAGGAGTAATCTTCTTTCAGGATAATGCCGGAAAACAGACAGAAATGATCAACTATTTCCGGAAGATCACGAAAGTGCCCCTGATGGTTGTGACTGATGGAGAGTATGGCCTCGGGATGAGACTGGAAGGGGTTGTGAAGTTTCCATACCAGCTTACCCTCGGAGCAATCGGAAATGATTCACTTATCTACAAAATGGGTAAAGCTGTTGCCGGACAATTCAAAAGAGCCGGAGTCAACATCAATCTTGCTCCTGTGGCTGATGTCGACAACAATCCGCAAAACCCTGTTATCAACTTCAGATCATTTGGTGAGAATCCTGAAAACGCCGGCAGGAAAGCCTTAATGTATATGCATGGATTACAGGATAATGGCATAATCTCTGTTGCCAAACACTTCCCGGGGCATGGCGATACGGAAATAGATTCGCATTTTGACCTTCCTGTGATAAGGCATCCAAAGTCCAGGCTGGATTCTATTGAACTTGCTCCATTCAGGACGCTGATAGAAGCCGGTGTAACCGGCATTATGCCGGGACATCTTAGTCTGCCGCTAATAGATACTATTGAAAATCTGCCTGCAACTGTATCATATAAGATTCTTACACAATTACTTAAGGAAGAATTGCAATTCAGGGGACTTGTCCTGTCGGATGCAATGAATATGTATGGTGTTACAAAATTTACTGTTCCAGGCGAGGCTGAAGTAGAGTCACTCAAAGCCGGAATGGATGTTCTCGAGTATGTAACAGATCCTGAAAAGACAATAAAAACAATTGCCGAGAGAATTGGTAAAGGGGAAATATCCGCTGAAGCCATAACGGAAAAATGTCGTAAAGTTCTTGCTGCAAAATACTGGGCCGGATTGAACGATCAACCTTTAGCGGATGAAATTAGTGTTGCAGAAGATTTATCTCAGCCGGCAACGCTTGCGCTGATCAGGGAATTATACGCAAATTCCCTGACTGTGCTGAACAATGAAAATGATATTATTCCGGTAAAAAATCTCGATAAGTTAAGAATTGCTGCAGTTGCCATCAATGCAGACAAACCGACCGGATTCCAGCAAAGGTTATCCAAATATTGCCCGACTGACAATTTCTTTGTTAACCCTTCTGACACAACTAATGTTGCCGGTTTACTTAAAAAGCTTTCAGAATATGACCTGGTGATCGCCGGAGTTCATGGAACCGATCAGCGTCCACAGGTGAATTTCGGGATTACTCCTGAGCTTGTCGAATTTTTGAACAAAATAGTCGAAAATGACCGATGTATAATTACCTGGTTTGGAAATCCTTATGCAATATCACGGATAGAATCACTGGCAAATTGCGATGGATTGTTACTCGCTTATCAGGAAAATGAATTCACGGAGGACCTGTCGGCACAATTGTTATTTGGTGGAATCGGAGCGGTGGGGAGGGTGCCGGTTACAATAAACGACAAATGGACATGCGGGTCAGGTATAACAACAGAAGGAAATATCAGGCTGCAATATGGATTACCGGAGAGTGCAGGCTTATCGTCAGTAATGCTTGAAGATAAAATAGACTCAATAGTGAATGCAGCATTGGTTGCCAGGGCATTTCCGGGCTGCGAAGTGATGATCGCAAAAAAGGGGATCGTGGTTTTCAATAAAAGTTACGGGTACCAGAATTACGACGGCAGGATAGCATTGAGGGAGGACGATCTGTTTGATCTTGCATCGGTTACAAAAGTATCCTCAACTCTGGCGGGACTATTACTGCTTGATACACAGGAAAAATTTTCACCGGATAAGAGGCTTGGAGATTATCTTCCATACTTCCGAAAATCGAATAAGGGCGACCTTATTATGAGGGACCTGCTTGCTCATCAGGCTGGATTACCGGCCTGGCTTCCCTTCTGGAAGGAGACTGTAAAAAAAGATTCTTCCTATAAGAGAAATGCTATCAGGTATGAATCATCAGTAAAGTACCCTCTGAAAATAGCTGATGGTTTGTATATTAATAAAAACTCGAAGCAAAAGATCTTTTCTGAAATAAGGAAAAGCCCGCTTGGTGAAAAGAAATATGTCTATTCTGATCTGACATTTATGATCTCTCCGGAAATCATCGCGACTCTTTCGGGAGAAAAATGGTATGATTTTGTCATTAATAACATTTACCATAAGCTGGGAGCGTACGATATCGGATTTAATCCATATCTCAGATATCCTTTAAGCAGGATCGTTCCCACCGAATATGACTCATTATTCCGCAAGCAGCAGATTCATGGTACCGTTCACGATGAAGGCGCAGCAATGCTTGGCGGGATATCAGGGCATGCCGGTCTCTTTTCAACCGCAAATGATCTTATGAAGCTGATGGAACTTTACCGGCGTATGGGGAACTATGGAGGAGAACAGATCATCGGTGAAGATGTGATGAAGGAGTACACCCGGGTGCAGTTCCCCGAAAATAAGAACAGGCGTGGGCTGGGTTTTGACAAGCCTCTGCTCAATAATAAAGAGGTCTCTTCCAGGCAAGCCTATCCTGCAACTTCCGTTTCACCTTCAAGTTTTGGACATTCCGGATTTACGGGAACTTTCGTGTGGATGGATCCGGAATCAGAGATCACTTATATATTCTTAAGTAACCGGGTTTATCCTACCAGGAATAATAACCTGCTTGCGGAGATGAATATCCGAACTGATATTCTTCAAGTGGTTTATGATTGTGCCCAGAACAAGACTCGAACTTGCACACCGTAACCGGCACCAGCCCCTCAA
>CAZKMH010000201.1:0-6975 GCA_964553395.1 uncultured Rikenellaceae bacterium
AATTACAAAGTTATACCCGGAAAGAAAATATTATTGTTTATCTGTACCAGGGTGATAACGAACTGATACGGTATCAGCCTGTCAGCATGGCAACCCTGCCTTTGCCAGCTCCTGTTGTTCCTCCGCCAACTCCCGAAAAAATATCCTCCATTGAAGAGTTGTATCTCGCAGGCAGGAGGATTGATCAGTTCCATAATCCATCCCTGGAACCGGATACATACTGGGAAGAAGCGCTGAAACGCGATTCGCTTGATACACGGGTAAATATTGCCATGGGTATAAACAGGCTAAAAAAAGCCCGGTTCGCTGAAGCCGATAAATACTTAAAGAGAGCGCTGATCAGGCTTACGGCAGGCTATACAACACCTCAGGAGGGAGAAGCCAATTATTACCTTGGGATTGCACGGAAGGCTCTGGGATTTACAGACGACGCTTATACAAACTTCTTTAAATCGATCTGGAGCGAAAGTTTCAAAGCACCCGGATTCCGCGCACTGGCGGAAATTGACTGCGAACGGGGTGATTTTGAAAAAGCTCTTGAAAACATAAACTTTTCAGTAAGTTCCAATGGGTTGAATGTAAGCAGTTTAATACTGAAAGCATCAATACTGAGGCACCTGAATAAGAGGGAAGAAGCAATGGAAACTGTCAATGAAGTACTCAATATCGATCCGTTAAATGTTACGGCTGTGACAGAAAAATGGCTGATTGATGACAATGTACTGCCTTCTGATCAGCTGATTGCCATCCTTAACAGGTATCCTGAAAATGTACTTGAAACAGCAATGTTCTACAGTAATTCCGGACTTCCGGAAGATGCTGTACTGGTTCTCAAAGAGTTCACGGGAAAGGAGGGAGACAGGACTGATATTTCGCCCATGGTCTATTATTACCTCGGCTATTTCACGGGAAAGTCTGGCAGACCTGTTGAAATGAAGTTTTATTATGGGCTGGCTGCGGCTCAGAAACCCGATTTTGTCTTTCCGTTTCAATATGAGGCAATAGATGTATTAAGAAATGCAAGTGAGGTGATGCCCGATGATGCAATGGCCCTCTATTTTCTTGGCAACCTTCTTTATGACTGGCAGCCGGCCGAAGCAATAAAATGCTGGGGAAAATCAACTTCACTCAAGCCGGATTTCCCGATCGTCAGAAGGAATCTCGCACTCGGTTATGCCAATTTCGAGAACGATCTGACTAAAGCGATCGGTACCCTTGAAAAGGCTGTATCATCCGGTAAAAGATATGCAATGCATTTCTTTGAACTGGATGAACTGTACCAGGCTGCCGGAACATCTCCGGAAAAGAGACTGGCCATCCTTGAGAAAAATCATGATGTTGTTAACCTGAGGGATGATGCACTTTCTCATGAAATTGCACTGCTTGTCTTTATGGGCAGAAGCAACGAAGCGTTAAAGCTCATGACCAACCGCCGGTTCAACGTGTGGGAAGGAGGAGCCAGATTCAACGTAACCGATTATTGGACAGATGCTTATTTGATGCTGGGACATGCCGAAATGAAGAAAGGCAACCATAAAAAAGCAGCTGAGTATTACAAGCTTTCCGTGGACTATCCGTCAACACTGCAGACCGCAAAAGGAGCTTCATCCGGACGATTTCCGGAAGCATCATGGTGGACGGGGTTTGCATACAATGCATCAGGAGACTCAAAAAAGGCTGTAAAGGAATGGAACAGTGCTGTTGAAAGCATACCCGAAGCAAGGGGCGGAAGACAATATGGGATCAACAGTGAATCAATGAGTCTGTTCTATCAGGCTTTATCACTCCGGAAACTTGGCCAGAAAGCAAAGGCTTCTGAAATATTCAACCAGCTGGTCAATTCAGGAAACAGAAGCCTTCAGAACAGGGACCAGATCGATTTCTTTGCCAAGTTCGGGCAACAACAGTCACAACGTTCTTCCCTTGGCATGACCCATTTTGTTATCGGACTTGGATACCTTGGCCTTGAAAAACGTGCGGAAGCCGAAGCTGAATTCAGAAAAGCACTTGAAATATGCCCCGATCATCTTTATTCTAAAATATTCCTCGGGAACAAGGACTGGAAATTGTAACCGGAAATTGATATATGTTAAAAGTGATGTCTCTATATTAAGACCAGGATCATGAAAAAGTTCTTAATGCTGTTGTTTGTAGTTACAGGTTGTACCGTTCCGGAGCAGGGAGATATGAATATTCTATCCCTCGAAGGAGAATGGGGATTCCAAATTGATTCCCTTGATCAGGGTATTAATCAAAGCTGGTACGCCGGTGAGCTTGAAGAATCAGTGGAACTGCCCGGTTCAATGGCTGAAAACGGTAAGGGTGATGAAATTTACGTTGGAACCGATTGGACAGGCAGTATTGTAGACCAGTCTTATTTCACAGATGAGAAATATGAAAAATACCGTAAGACCGGGAATATTAAAATACCATTCTGGCTCAAGCCTGTAAAATACTATAAAGGTCCGGCCTGGTACCAGAAAGAAATAGATCTCCCTGTGGAATGGTCCGGGAACCGTGTGATGTTGTTCCTCGAAAGGTGTCACTGGGAATCAAAGGTATTTGTTAACGGGAGGGAGGCCGGTACTCAGAATAGCCTTGCCGCGCCGCACGAATATGATGTCACCGACTATGTCGTTCCAGGGAAGAACAGGATCAGCATAAGGATCGATAACCGGGTTATAATTCCCGTCGGAGTTAATTCTCACAGTATAAGTGATCATACACAATCAAACTGGAACGGTATTACAGGCAATATATTCCTGAAGGCCACACCTCAGGTTTATATTGATAATATCAGGATCTTTCCGGATATCCATAAGAAGGAAGCAAAAGTAATAGTAAGTATCAGAAACCCGAAAAAGTCAGAGTTTAAAGGGAAACTGAAGATCAGAGCTCAAAGCTTCAATACCGGAAAAACTCAAAACCTCCCCGGAGAAAATGTAACAATTGTTACAAATTCGGCTGAACATCAGGTTGTTCTGAATTACAAGATCCGTAATCCATTGTTATGGAGTGAGTTTTCACCTTCGATGTACAGGATGTCGGTAACACTCACAGATTCCGACAACGGACTTTCAGATAACAGAATGGTTGATTTCGGTATGCGTGAATTTATTGTAAAGGGGACCAGATTTGAGGTAAACGGCCGGCCGGTGTTTCTCAGGGGTACTACAGAGTGCTGCATATTTCCGCTGACAGGTTATCCTCCGGCCGATGTGGCTTCATGGGAAAAAGTTCTGCAGACCTGCCGTGAATACGGTCTGAACCATGTCAGGTTCCATTCATTCTGTCCGCCTGAAGCAGCATTTGAAGCTGCTGACAAGCTGGGTATTTATTTCCATATAGAATGCAGCTCATGGGCAAACCAGGGAAGCGCCATCGGAAATGGCGAAATACTTGATAAATTCATTTATGAGGAGGGTGACAGGATATTAAGGGAGTATGGTAATCATCCGTCATTCTGTATGCTTGCATACGGGAACGAACCGGCAGGAAGAAACCAGAATGCATTTCTCGGTCAGCTGATAAATTATTGGAAATCACAGGACAACAGAAGAGTTTATACTTCTGCCGCAGGATGGCCGGTTATTCCCGAGAACGATTATAATCTGATCCCGGCACCAAGGATACAGCAATGGGGTCAGGGTCTTAAGAGCATAATTAACGGAGAACCTCCGCAGACCACGTTCGATTTCAGGGAAATTATCGCAAAGTATAAGATCCCGGTGGTCAGCCATGAAATAGGGCAGTGGTGCGTCTATCCTGATTTTAAGGAGATAAGCTTATATACGGGTGTTTTAAAGCCTACAAATTTAGAGATCTTCAGGGAGACACTGGAAGAAAACGGCATGGGCACGCAGGCTGAGGATTTCCTGATGGCTTCAGGTAAGCTGCAGGTTCTTTGCTATAAAGCTGACGTTGAGGCAGCATTACGAACACCCGGATTTGCAGGATTTGAACTTCTTCAGCTGCATGATTTCCCGGGTCAGGGAACAGCGCTGGTTGGAGTTCTGAATCCGTTTTTTAAATCGAAGGGATATGTGACTCCTGAAGAGTTCAGAATGTTTTGCAATGAAACGGTTCCCCTTGCAAGGATGAAAAAGCTCATCTATAAGGCAGGTGAGACATTCGAAGCGATGGTTGAAATTGCACATTTCGGTGAAAAACCTGTCAGAAATGCTGAAATCCTGTGCAGGGTAACTGATATGAATGGACGGATCCTTCGCGAGGAAACAATGACAATGGATAAAATAGAGATCGGGAATGGAGTTCCTGCAGGGTTGTTCGCAATGGATATTACAGGAATTCAGGAAGCACAGAAACTTAAATTTGAAGTCTCGGTCAACGGCACACATTTCAGGAATCAGTGGGATATCTGGGTCTATCCGGCAACCGGTGCAGTCGATCCGGGTAAGGTTTTAATAACGGAAAAACTTGACAAAAGCGCTGAAGAAATTCTTAAACAAGGTGGTTCTGTATTGTTGTTGACACATGGGGAAGTCGCTGCAAAAAAAGGGGCACAGGTTGCGATCGGTTTCTCCAGCATTTTCTGGAATACAGCCTGGACAAAAAATCAGCCGCCGCATACGCTTGGGATACTATGCAATCCGGAACACCCGCTGTTCAGTGGTTTCCCGACGGAATTTCACAGCAACTGGCAATGGTGGGATCCGGTTGCACATTCTCAGGCAATGATTCTTGACGGATTCCCGGCAGAACTAAAACCGCTGATCCAGCCAATCGATACCTGGTTTGAGAACAGGAGACTGGCGCTGGCCTTTGAGGTAAAAACCGGAGGAGGGAAATTGATGGTTTGCAGTATCGAACTGAAAGAGAACCTTTCAGAAAGGCCTGTGTCCGGACAACTTCTTGCATCGATCATTAAGTATATGAACAGCAATTCGTTCAACCCTGAGATAAAGGTTGAAATGGATAAAATTGAAGATCTTATGACGGACTGACCGGTATTTCAGGCTGGCATCAACTCAATCTTTTTACTAACCACTGACAGGTTTTCAAGCAACATCTCTTCTGTTTTGATTCCGGAGATAACTGCAGACAGATCGGGATTTTGTAAAGCCCACAAATAAGCTTTGACCGGTAATTTCATGTCGCCAGGTATTATCCGGTTCAGTTTCTGTATTCTCCATTCAGGGACAGGAACCTGCTGAGGGTCGTAAGGTGTCGATACAGCCATGGCAGCTTTCATTGCTATTGTACCAATATTATTTTCTTTTGCTCTCTTAAGGACATGATCCATAAATCCATAAACAATGACATTATATGCCAGCATTACCAGATCAAAATGACCCGCATCAATTGCTCTGTTTAAAAGTGCAGCCATGTTGTGATGAGTTGAAAATCCAAGAAATCTCACCTTCCCCTGTTTTTTCAGTTCATTAAAAGCTTCAATAATAAATGGATTATTTATTTCGCTTATACTTGTCGCAGCATGGGGGCAATGAATAACGTCAAAATAGTCAGTCCCGACTCTCTTTAACGACTCTTCAACAGAGTTTATTATGAGTTTTTTGAATTCCGGATTCCCTTCCACTTTTTCACCATACTCCTCCATCATGGCATCGCCCAGGAATACTCCGTCGAGCTGGCGGGGTTGCCCGGGCCAATAGACGAGGAAATACCCCGGCTTCTCTATACCGCACTCCTTTCGCATTTCCAGTGCTCTTTTTTGGATCGACTCCTTTTTTGATGGTGACAGGGTATCGAATATCTCACGATAGAGCCTGTTCCTCAGGGATGGGAAAGGACTTATTTTTGTAGCAAGAAAGACCTTTTCTCTCTTTGAGGAAGTATCGAAGACTTTTCCCAGGGCTGTTTCAGAGGCTCCTCTGCCATACTGGGGTGCCGTATCAAAATAATTAATACCCCTTTCAATAGCAATCTCTATTGGTCTGACATTTTCAGGTGTGATTCTTTCACTGCCAAAGACTAATTCCGAAACCATTAATCCTGTTCTTCCAAGTTGCCTGTATGCCATGCCATCCTGTTTATTGCGCCATTCAGGTTTTACTTTCTGATCTGCAGGTTCAGTTTTATTCTGCCAGATACCGGTATTATGACCTGTAATAAATGGAATTGATAAAGCTGCAAGGGAACTTTTTTGCAGAAATTCCCTCCGTCCGATTACCGCTGTTGATTTCTTTCTATTCATTTATTTTAAGTTATTGATAGTTAGCAGGATCACTAATTTTAAATAATAACCCGCTGAACAAAATTCAACGGGTTATAATTTTAACAAATAATTTCAATTAAACAAAGTGTATAATCCTCAATTCCCCCATCCCGGGTTTTGCCCCAGATTTGGATTAAGAGTTAATTGACTTTCCGGAATAGGCCACAGGTAATCGCGATTAAGGTTGAACTGGTAGCCATTTGGATAAATATTCTGGTACATATCCAGGTATCCGTTCTCATCAACGGGAAGATTGTGAGGCCAGAGAAACTGAGCAGCTTTGGCGCCTTTAGGTCTCTTGCCGACAAGCTTACTCATGGCAGCCCATCTCATAAGGTCATCCCAGCGGAAACCTTCTCCTGCAAGTTCAACCACGCGTTCACGCCTGACCTCATTGATAAGAGGAGATAATTCAGGGTATACTGCCTTCGGATCATCCGGAACATTAGAGAGCATCAGATGCGGCATACCGACCCTGTCCCTTAGTTCATTGATTGAAATATCCAGATCCTGCTGAGTTATTGTCCCCAGCTCTGCCTTAGCCTCTGCATAATTGAGCAACGCTTCAGCATACCTGTAATGCGGTACGGGAGTATCCTCATACTGGCTGTCATGATATTTGTAATATTCATAGTATCTCTTTCGGAACTGATATCCGGTGCCATTGCTGTTAAGCACATTTCTGAATATATAGTCTGTGAAGACCCAATCATAATAATGATAAGTACCATCTTCATAGATCTGCCAGATATCATCCTGATTGAATATGAACTGATCAA
>CAZKMH010000202.1:0-6947 GCA_964553395.1 uncultured Rikenellaceae bacterium
AAATTCGATGAATGGTATATTGATACAACAAGAGTCGCTGCTGTGGCGACAGAAGCGGGTCCGGGTGGCGAGGGACTGGCCATAATGACCTCTCAGGGTTGTTTTGCCTGTCATTCACCTGATGGAACAAGGATCATCGGACCCAGTTATTTAAATCTGTTCGGAGAGCAGCAAACGGTGGTAAGGGATGGCAAGGATGTGGTTATTACTGTTGATGAAGCCTATGTTAATAAGGCTATCTTCGATCCCAATTCAGAAATAGTAAAAGGCTATCAGAGGAACCTGATGCAGAGTTATAAAGGAGTCCTGACAAATGATGATGTGGCAAAGATCATTGAATATCTCAAAACTCTGAGTGACGCTGAACCCTCACAATGATCCCGGAGTGATGACTGATGCTGTATCTCCGGTAGCCAGAGCATTTTCCTGAAGTTTCCTTACATATTTGACCAGCTTCCACCTGTCTTCCGGCCTGATCTGGGATCCATGGGCACCCATCGATCCGAAACCGATTGTTATTGTATGAAAGATCTCGCCATCCTTCAGGTTGCGTGCGATTTTACCTGCAAGAGTTCTGGGCTTCAGTGGATATAAACCGCTCGCATAAAGCTGTCCGTCTCCCAATCCTTTTTTACCATGACAGCCGATACAGAAGGTGGTAAAAATTAATTCTCCCCTGGCAACAACTTCCGGTGTCTGCAGAAACGGATTCTGCAGTTCTGTCCCTGCTTTGATCCGCTCCTCAGGATCAATGGTGTATCTGAATGGAAGAAATCCTGCCGGAACACTGTTCAGGACAGGTACTCTCATAGTCATGCTGTCGGTAAAGTTCGGATTTTCGGAAAAGGTCTCATAAGCCCGGGAATAAACCATGTCAGGCATAAAATCATATCCGCGCATTTCCCTTGTCCTGTCGCAGGAAACAAGCATCAAACCGGCAACACAAAGCGCTGATATTGTAATAATTATGTTTGGCAATCTTCTCATTTTCCGATTATAACGTATTTATGATTCATAACTCAGGCTCTCTTCAAGGAAAGGATCATTTTTAACTACAAGTGGCCCTCGGGCAAGCGACCTGAATACTACGAATATGAACAACCCTGCATAGAGTAGGGTCATTGATATCTCAGGTATCCCTATAGCCGCCTCTTCACCGGCAGCCCCCGGCATTATCATAAGCCAGTAATCGATCCAGTGTCCGATCAGAACAACGGCTGCAACGAGCGCCGCCCAGCTGAGGTTCCGTTTCGACCTCACCCTGATAAGCCCGAAGAAAGGCACCAGGAAGTTAATCACAAGGTTGAGGTAGAATAACAGCTTGTGGTCGTCAAGCCTTGTAATATAGTAGGATGTCTCCTCCGGAAGGTGGCCATACCATATCAGGAAATACTCGGCGTACCATTCGTATGACCAGAATACGCTGAAAGCAAAGAGCAGAATTGACAGGTCGTGAATATGGTCATCCCGGAGTTGTGTCAGGTATCCGGCTCCTTTCAGAAACCAGGCAAAAATTATTAAAAATGCAAGAGATGTCACAAACATGCCAATAAGCACATACCATCCGAAGATTGTGCTGTACCAGTGGGGTTCAAGCGACATTATCCAGTCCCAGCTGCTTGCCGATACTGTTATCCCGAAAAAGACGAGATAGATGCCGGCAAAAATTTTCCTTCTGTTATGATACTTCAGATCGGAGGAGACCATCAGGGATTCCGTATTTTTTCGCATCAGCCATGTCAGCGCGATCCATCCGGTAAAATAAAAGATCAGCCGGATAAAGAAAAAAGGTACATTGAGCCAGGCTTTCTTCCCTTCGAGAATTTCATCATAACCTTCATAGTGCGACCAGTGGTAAATGCTGTTCATTCCGAAATACATGATCAGCATAAGAACGAAAGCAACAGGTATGAATGCAGTCATCGAATCGGGAAGCCTCTGCAGGACAGTATGCCATCCCGACAATGCCACGCGGTTCACTGCAACAAAAAATGCAGCCCCGAGCGCAATGCCCAGGAAAAACTGGTTATTCAGGAGAATATTGGCCCAGATCCTGGAAGCACCTGTTCCTGATGCTATCATAACTGTCAGCACGATCAGTAAGGCTGCTGCCATAATTATTATCAGGATGTTCCGGTACTGTTTCCTGAAAATGAATTGCTCTTCCATACCTGTTTGTACTTATGCCTTTATCTCCAAAGTTCTAATTCCTGACAGAACTGCTCCAATCTTTTCGGGAGTAGCTCCGTTTGCAGCATCAACCAGTATCACAAACCTGTCGTCGGTTATCCTTTCATCAGGAGAATTGAACCGGGAGTCCGGTTTTAGTTTTGACCTGATTAAAAACGCAAACGCCATAGAGAGTCCTGAAAAGAGGACAGTCACCTCGAAGGTGATCGGGATGAATGACGGTGCGGCAAAAAATGGCTTCCCGCCGAATATCAAAGGGTAACTCACTGTAAAAACCCATGTCATGAAGCCGAATGCAAAAGCGGCGCCAAGGATGCCGAAAATGAAACCGCCGACCGGGATCCGTGACCTCCTGATCGAAAGGAGCCTGTCAATGCCGTGAACCGGGAATGGAGTCAGAACGTCAATGATGGTCTCCCTGCCTGCCAGCAGTTTTTTGACCGCCTCCCGCATGGGATCCTCATCATCAAAATAAACTGATATGTATTTCGGGTTATCCATGGCTTATTTCTTTTCCCCGCTGAAGGCATTCTCGGTTTTCAATATCGATTTCACCTCAAAAATCGAGATCACGGGGAAGACACGTATAAAAATGAAGAATACGGTGAAAAAGATCCCCAGTGTTCCGATCAGTAGTCCGTACTCAACAATTGTGGGTTTGTACATTGTCCAGCTCGATGTCAGGAAATCGCGGTGAAGAGAGATCACAATGATCACAAACCGTTCGAACCACATCCCGATATTAATAACTATGGACAGGAAGAATGTAAACCAGAGGTTCCGGCGGAGTTTCTTTATCCACAGGATCTGAGCCGAGCCTACATTGCAGATGATCATTATCCAGTATGCCCACCAGTAAGGTCCGGTCATACGGTTCATCAGTGCAAATTGTTCATATTCAACTCCCGAATACCACGATATGAATAATTCAGTAAGATAAGCAAGGCCAACGATCGAGCCTGTTGCTATCAGAATCTTATTCATGTTCTCGATATGCTCAACTGTAATAAAATCCTCCAGACCCATCGCTTTCCTGGCGATTATCAGAAGTGTCAGCACCATTGCAAAACCCGAGAAAATTGCACCTGCTACAAAGTACGGGGGGAAGATCGTTGTGTGCCACCCGGGCAGAATGGATGTTGCAAAGTCCATGCTCACTATGCTGTGTACCGATAACACCAGGGGAGTGGCGATTGCAGCAAGCATTATTGAGAGGATCTCATGCCTGTGCCAGTCTCTTGCGGATCCTTTCCAGCTGAAACTCAGGAAATTATAAACATTCTTTTTGATCCCTGACATCAGTTTGTCACGAAGGGTGGCAATATCTGGAATGAGGCCCACATACCAGAATACCAGTGAGATGGTGAAATATGTGGAGATTGCAAACACGTCCCATACCAGCGGGGAATTGAAATTCACCCAGAGCAGCCGGGTGTTAGGGTACGGGAATATAAAGAATGTGAGCAGCGGACGGCCCAAATGGATCAGCGGGAAAAGGGCGGCACATGCCACTGCGATAAGGGTCATGGCTTCGGCCGACCGGTTAATGCTGTTCCTCCATCTCTGGCGGAAGAGCAGGAGGATTGCAGAGATAAATGTACCGGCATGCCCGATCCCGATCCACCAGACAAATGTTGTGATCTCAAGCGCCCATCCTACAGTCCTGTTCTCTCCCCATGTGCCTATGCCTTGCCATATAGTCCAGAATATCATAAAGAGGCCGAACATCATGGCACCCCCGGATAAAGTGATCCCCAGGTACCAGAACTTACCGGCTTTATTGACCATCGGGCTGAGAATCTGCCTGGTGACGTCCCGGTAACTTTTTTTACCTGTTATTAAAGTTTGTCGCAGGGGAGATTGAAACATACCTGTTCGTTTTCGTTATGATAAAATCCTGTTCCTGACCTTTGTAAGGTAATTAACTGATGGCCTCGTAAAAAGCTCCTCAAGCAGGTTATAATTTCGCCCGCTGGTTATCAGCCTGCGTAATTCACCCTTCTGGTCATTCAGGTCACCAAAAATAATTGCATTGGCAGGACAGCTTTGCGAACAGGCAGTCTGAACTTCATCAGTATGAAGAGCCCTGTTTTCTGCTTTTGCCTTAAGCTTGGCAGCCTGGATACGCTGGATACAGAATGAGCATTTTTCGATCACTCCCTGCGACCTTACTGTCACATCGGGATTAAGGACCATGCGCCGTAAATCTCCTGTCATACCTGCCTTGTCCCTCAGATTACCTGCGAGAGTGCCTGCCTCAGTATAATTGAACCAGTTAAACCGTCTTACTTTATACGGACAGTTATTATTGCAGTACCGTGTTCCAAAACAGCGGTTGTAGATCATCTGATTCAATCCCTCCGAACTGTGATTAGTGGCTGCAACAGGACAAACATTTTCACACGGAGCATTCTGACAATGCTGGCACAGGACCGGCTGAAAAACGATCCCGGGATCCATGTCGTCGCCGGTATAGTACCTGTCAGTTCTTATCCAGTGCATTTCGTGAACCCGGTGTACTTCCTCTTTTCCCACAACAGGGATATTATTTTCAGCCTGGCAGGCTATAACACAGTTTCCACATCCGGTACATTTATTTAAGTCGATCACCATACCCCAATGATGATGCGGATATTCCCTGTCCGGATAAAGGCTTCTGGCATGCGCTGTTATTTCCGTGTGCATCTCGTTGCCTGCCGACTGATCCTTCATAAATTCAGTAAGTTCTGCTTCACGAACAAAAGACCGTCCTTCCATACTATGATGGGTCTGGGTCTGAGCAAACAGGAAACCGCTTCCGGCTTTTTTAATTTTATCGAGTTTTCGTGTATAAATTATGTTATTATTATTTGAAGAAAGCATCAGCCAGGAATCAGTGCCGACACCTTCGCCAACGGGACCGCAGATCCGGCGTCCATAGCCAAGCGCAATGCTTATTGTACCATATGCCTGCCCCGGCTGGATATGGACCGGGAATGTCAATCCTTCAAGGTCGATCAGATCGCCGTTGACCAGGCCACTTTCCTTCGCCTGCTGAACCGATACTGATGCATAATTATCCCAGCAGATCCTCGTTACAGGGTCGGGCAGCTCCTGGAGCCACGGATTATTTGCCTGCCGACCCTCCCCCATGGCAATAGCCTCATACATAACAACTTCGATTGGGGATGCATCATTATTATTTAACATTAATGATGAAGAAGAATCGGGTGACTGAAACCGGTATGTGGTTGTGTAAGAACCCGAAGTATTGGCAGCATCAGCCGGCTCAAAGACACCTTTTTGTAAAATATTATCAAAAAAAGCTACCGGGTCAGTGAATATTCTTTGCCTCTGAAGCATATTTGCTCCCCAGTATGACCTTATGAATTCGTAGTAACTTATCGTTGAACCGGACCACCTCAATAAGGTTTCAGCCACCTGACGTGTATCGAACAGCGGATTAATGACCGGCTGCATCAGACTGAATATATTCTTTTTTGGTTCGGCATCATTCCAACTCTCCAGATAATGGTTATCAGGACAAATAAACTGAGCCGCATTGCTTGTTTCATCCGGTGATCCTGAAAGCGAGACAGTCAGGCCAACCTTTCCGAGTCCGTCAGAAAATGCCTGTCTGTCATACCATGTATAACCCGGATTCACACCCCAGAAAATAAGGGCATCAACGGCACCTTCGTTCATCCTCCTGACCAGATTGATCATATCAGCATCAATTGCATTATGTGTCCTGAGGTACCGGTCGAACAATATTGTCTTTCCTATATTTCCAAGGATCCTGTTAATCTCATTTACAAGCAGCTGCACTTCTTTGTTATTTGAACCGGAGATTACCAATGACCTGCCTGGTGAACCGGCAAGCATCACAGGTATTTCATCTGTAACTACAGGTGAGACTGGTACATCGATCTGCCGGTCTTCAATTGCCTGAGTAATTTTCCGGTAAATATTTAAAAGAAGAGCATATTCCTGCGATGGTTTTATCTGGATTCTTGTATCAGCGCTGCAACCGGTCAGGCTCAGACCTGCCTCATACTGTACAAGAAAATTCATTTTCCCGGTAGGATCCCTTCGTGAAGTGAACTGTTTTGTGTACTCGACCGGAGAGAGCCATGTTCCCAGAAAATCAGCTCCGAAGCTTACAATAATATCAGCTGAATCGAAGCGGTAATCCGGAATTTCCTGCCTTCCGAAACTTATTTTGTTAGCTTCAAGGATGGCGGAATGGGAAATCGCGTCGTACCGGATCCATTCGGATCCCGGGAATTTATCGGTAAACCTGCGTATCACGGCTTCTGTTGAAGGGCTGAAGATAGTCGGCGTGAGAAGGACAACAGAGCCTTTCTCCTCTGTAATGGTCTTTAGTCTGGCTGTTATTTCCCCGTCAATCTGATCCCATCCGACAGGCAATCCATCTTTTAATGGTCCTCTGAACCGTGACATATCGTACAGATCAAGGACCGATGCCTGTACCCTGGCATTGGTTCCGCCGCGTGTCATGCCCGACTCAGGATTTCCTTCAATCTTTATTGGGCGGCCATCCCTTGTTTTGACAATAATACTGCAATAATCACTTCCGTTAATATAGCTTGATGAATAATAATTGGCATCACCCGGTGTAATCTCTACTGGAGCCATAAAATAAGGTACTGCCTTACTGATCTTTGACTGGCAGGAAGATAGTGCAGCAGCAGCAAAACTGAATCCGCACAGCTTCAGAAAATCCCGTCTGGAAGCATTTAAATCTTTCCCGGTCC
>CAZKMH010000203.1:0-6945 GCA_964553395.1 uncultured Rikenellaceae bacterium
TGCAATTCATGTCACCAACAGGATTACCCGTCCACAACAAATCCCAGCCATACTTTATCGAATTTTCCGACAACCTGCAATACATGCCACACACTTGCCAGGGGGTGGAAACCTGCCAGCTTTGATCACAGCACGTTCCCGCTTACGAAGGGGCATGAGGGACCTGCATGTGTTGATTGTCATACGGGTGGAAATTATTCTTCGACACCAACGGACTGTTATTCTTGTCATCAGACAGATTATAACAACGCAGCCAATCCGAATCACAAGACTTTAGGATTTGCTACAAATTGCACCGATTGTCATACAACTGATCCCGACTGGCAGCCAGCCAAATATACCCAGCATGATAAACTTTCGTTCCCCATATATTCAGGCAAGCATGCAGGTGAATGGAATTCATGCAGCATTTGTCATCCTAATTCTTCAAATTACTCAGCCTTCACATGCATAAGCTGTCACGAACATAATAAATCCGATATGGATAATGAACATCGGGAAGAATCGGGATATTCATATGACAGCGCTTCATGTTTACGTTGTCATCCGAGGGGGACCAGTGATGATTAGCCGGAAATTATGAAAAAAACTATTCTTCAGATATTATTACTAACCTCGTGTTCCTTCCTGACCGGACAGGTAACCACTGAAAATCTTCCGGGGCAAGTATCATTTGTGAGCAGCCGGAATGTATACGTAAAATTCAAATCCACATCAGGACTGGCTGCTGGAGATACATTGTACTTCCAGTCGGATGGCAGACTTATTCCTGCGCTTGTTATCAACAACCTGTCCTCCTTATCGTGCGTCAGCACTCCTCTTACTGAAAAAGTATTTGCAGTAGCTGATCCGGTTATTGCCATTGTAAAAAGAGAAGAGCCGGCAATATCCGGGATTCTGCCTGCAGTTACTGTTCCAGCACCTTCAGCGGAAAAGGTTACCGGCGATTCGGTAAAACTACAGCCAGATCAGAAGGCATCTAAACAATTAATAAAGGGTAGCATTTCCATAAATTCATACTCAGATCTGTCAAATACCATTTCAGATAATTCCCAGAAGTTTCGTTACACACTTTCACTGGATGCGAGGAATATCGGAAATTCAAAATTTTCGGTTGAGAGTTACATCTCATTCAAACATAAGGCGGGGGAATGGGACGAAGTTAAGAATGATATTTTCAATGCTCTGAAGATCTATAGTCTGGCAGTACGGTATGACCTTAATCAGACAACACATATCAGTCTGGGCCGGAGAATAAATCCAAGATTGTCAAGTGTCGGAGCTGTTGACGGTTTACATATTGAAAAAGGTCTGGGTGGTTTTTCGTTCGGAGCAGTGGCAGGATTCAGACCTGATTTTGAGGACTATGGCTTCAATAGTAAATTATTTCAGTATGCCCTCTATGCCGCATATAGTTCCCAACCATCAAAAGCTATGAGTGAAAGTTCAATAGCCATTATGCAGCAGATGAATGATTTCAGGACTGACCGGCGGTTTCTGTATTTCCAGCACTCCAACAACTTTATAAAGAATCTCAATTTCTTCAGTACTTTCGAGTTTGACCTGTATAAACTGAATATAGATACAATTAATAATACTGAAAAGTCCCGAAGCACCTTTGACCTGACAGGATTATATGTTTCGCTGAGGTATAAGATCTTAAATAACTTCACAGTTTATGGCTCCTATGATGCCAGGAAAAATATAATTTACTACGAGACATACAAAACATTCATCGACAGGATACTTGAAACAGAGCTGAGGCAGGGATTCAGGTTGCAGGCTAATTACAGGATATCGAACAATCTATTATATGCAATTCAGGCAGGATATCGGTTTTTGAAAACAGATCCCCATCCTTCAAGAAATATTCATACATATCTGACTTACAACCACATACCAATCGCAGACTTGACAGCTACAATTTCTGCCACTTATCTTGAATCAAGCCACATGATCGGAAAAGTGGCTGGTTTAAGCCTTACCCGTGACTTTTTTAATGGAAAGGTTCAGACCGGAATCGGATACCGGTTTGTGGATTACAGACTTCCGGAAACACAATCCGATATTGTTGAGAATATAGGGGAGTTCAACTTCTCATGGCAATTTACCAGAAAATTATCATTCTCGATGTATTATGAAGGGACCTTTGAGCGTGATGAAACATATAACAGGTTTTATGTGCAGTTGAGAAAGAGATTTTAGCTTTTCTGTTCATATTCCTTCAGTATGTTCCTGACATCATCAGGTGCTACACGTCCGTAAGTTTTATTGCCAACCATTACCACAGGAGCGAGACCGCAGGCTCCCACACATCTCAGGCTCGACAGTGAGAATTTGCCATCATTTGTTGTCTGGCCAACCTGTAACCCGAGCTCTTTTTTGAACTCCTCCAGAACTTTTTCCGCTCCACGTACATAACATGCAGTTCCCATGCAGATACTTATGGGATGCTTCCCTTTCGGGGTCATTGTGAAGAATGAGTAGAAAGTCACAACTCCGTAGATTTTTGCAACAGGAACAACCAGCTCATTGGAAATCACTTCCTGAACTTCTGCCGGGAGATAACCGAAATATTCCTGGCATTTGTGCAATACATTGATCAGTTCCTGAGGATCATTACCGAAAGTGGTGCAAATCTCCTTTATTTTATTTACATCTTCCTGTCTTAATTCTATTTTAATGCTTGACATGGCAGTGGATATTATATTGTGATAAATAATAACTTATTGTTTCACAACGACTTTCTTCTTTTTATCAAAATATTTTGTATGAAGGAGGTGATGAGCCTTTTCGCTGTTTGGTTTCCCGAGGAACTCTTCATAAAGCTTAATGATGAACGGATTTTCATGGGATTTTCTGAGCGGTTTCTTTCTGTCTTCGGCATATATCGCAGCAGCTCTTGCCTTTATAATGTCAGAATTTCCATGGTGCAATGGCTGACCACCTCCGCCGATGCAGCCACCCGGACAAGCCATGACCTCGATGGCATGGTACAGTGATTTACCCGACCTGACATCATCAAGCAGCTTTCTTGCATTGCCAAGTCCGTTGGCAATACCTATGTTTAGAGGAAGCCCGTTGAAATCGATCGTTGCTGACCGGACGCCTTCCAGTCCTCGTAGTTCTGTAAAATCAAGTCTGTCGAGCTTTTTGCCAGTATAGACTTCATAAGCTGTACGTACGGCAGCTTCAATAACACCTCCGGTTGCACCGAATATCACTCCGGCACCGGTTGATTCCCCGAGAGGAGCATCAAATTCACCGTCCTCAAGATTATTAAGGTCGATATTTGCCTGTTTGATGAAGGCAGCAAGTTCCCTTGTTGATATTGAGAAGTCGACATCCCTGTTCCCGTCGGTCGAAAATTCCTCACGCTGACACTCATATTTCTTTGCAAGGCAGGGCATTATGGAAACGACAACAAGATCTTTCCTGTTCACCCTGATCTTATCGGCGAAGTATGTTTTGGCTATTGCGCCAAACATCTGCTGAGGTGATTTCGATGTGGAGGGAATCTCCTTCAGATCGGGGAAATACTCTTCGAAGAAGTTCACCCAGCCCGGGCAGCAGGAGGTAAGTATGGGCAGCCTGGCGCTCTTGTCTCCGTTGAGATGTCTGGTGAGCCTGCCAAGAAGTTCTGTTCCTTCTTCCATTATGGTAAGGTCGGCGGCAAAATCCGTGTCAAAAACATAATCGAATCCGAGAGCCCTGAGCGCTGTGACCATTTTCCCGGTAACGAGAGTACCGGGTTCCATTCCGAACAGTTCGCCAAGGGCGGCCCTGACTGCCGGGGCAGTCTGGACAATGACCGTTTTTGTCGGATCGGCGAGAGCCCTGAGAACTTCAGGAGTGTTGTCGACCTCTGTGAGAGCGCCGGTAGGACAAACTGCAACACATTGTCCGCAATAGGTACATGTGGAATGCTCAAGGTTCTGCTCGAAAGCCGGGGCAACTGTTGCCATGAATCCCCTGTTAACTGCTGACAATGCACCAACAGTCTGAACTGTATTGCACATCATTTCGCAACGACGGCACAGGATACATTTGTCGAGATCCCTGATAATGGAAGGTGATGTATCTTTCCTGTATTTTGACACAGCGGCGATCTCCTGTCCGGGTATCTCCCTGATTCCCAGCTGATGCGCCATAGCCTGAAGTTCGCAGTTTCCTGATTTCGGGCATATGAGGCAGTCTTTCGGATGATCGGAGAGGATGAACTCCATAACTGTACGGCGTGCATTAAGGACCCTGGTAGTATGTGATTTCACTACCATTCCGTTTTCGCAATTCGTTGCACATGAAGGTGCAAGATTACGGCGACCCTGAACTTCAACCACACAGATGCGGCATCCGGCCGGTCTGTTCTCTATGTTCAGATCGTGAAGCTCCATCCAGCAAAGGGTCGGTATGTCAATACCAAGCTGTCTGGCTGCTTTATTGATTGTGGTGCCTTTTGGCACTTCAACTGTCTTATTATCTATTGTAAGCTTAACGGTTTCCATTTCCAACTCCTCCTGTATTAATGAATTATGATCGCGTCGAACTTGCATTTTTCCATGCATGCTCCGCATTTGATGCAGATGTCCGGGTTTATAAGGTGCGGCTCTTTACGCTCGCCCGTGATTGCTCCCACCGGGCATACTCTTGCGCAGGCCGTACATCCGACACAGTTGGCGGATACTATAAAGTATTCCATCAGGTCCTTACACTTACCTGCAGGACATTTTTTTGCGACCACGTGAGCTACATACTCATCCCTGAAGTTATCAAGGGTCGATAACACCGGATTAGGAGAGCTCTGGCCCAGCCCACATAGCGAGGTATCCTTAATAACCAGGCTCATATTCTTAAGACGGTCAAGGTCAGCCGGAACACCTTTACCTTTAGTTATATGTTCGAGAAGCTCGTGAAGACGTTTGTTCCCGATACGGCAAGGAGCGCATTTCCCGCATGATTCCTCCACGGTGAATTCAAGGAAGAATTTTGCAACGGAAACCATACAATCGTCTTCATCCATAACTATAAGTCCGCCTGATCCCATCATAGAACCTGCGGCTATCAGGTTATCGAAATCTATCGGTGTGTCAAGGTGTTTTTCAGTGAGGCATCCGCCGGAAGGACCTCCGGTTTGTGCTGCCTTGAATTTCTTTCCTTTCCTGATACCGCCGCCTATCTCAAAGATCACCTCACGGAGGGTGGTCCCCATGGGAACCTCTATCAGACCTACATTGTTAATCTTGCCGGCAAGGGCAAAAACCTTTGTTCCTTTTGATTTTTCAGTACCTATTTTGCTGAACCATTCCGCACCACGGAGAATTATCGGTGAAATGCATGCAAATGTCTCGACATTATTCACATTGGTTGGTTTTCCCCTGAATCCCGATTCGGCGGGAAATGGCGGCTTGACTGTAGGTTCACCGCGCAGACCTTCCATGGAATGGATAAGGGCAGTCTCTTCACCACAGACAAATGCTCCTGCCCCATATCTTATTTCGATGTCGAAATCGAATCCTGTGCCCATAATGTTTTTACCAAGGAGGCCACATTCATGAGCCTGCTTAATTGCAGTTTTCAGACGTGCAACTGCCAGCGGATATTCTGCCCGTATATATATAAGTCCTCTGTCAGCCTCAATGCTGTATCCGCAGATTGCCATTGCTTCGAGAACAGCGTGCGGGTCTCCCTCAAGAACTGACCTGTCCATGAATGCACCGGGGTCACCCTCGTCGGCATTGCAGACCACATATTTCTCGTCCGATTTGTTCCTGTTGGCAATCTCCCATTTCAGTCCGGTAGGAAATCCACCGCCCCCTCTGCCTCTGAGGCCTGAATCCTTGATTATCTTTATCGCATCCTGAGGCTTCATTGTTGTCAGCACTCTGCCAAGAGCCTCATATGCGTCGTGGGCTATTGCGTCTTCAATGCTCTCCGGATCAATAATACCGCAATTCCTTAAAACTATTCTCAACTGTTTTTTATGACCTGTCAGGTCTTTTTCTGAGGTGAGGGTTTTCTTTGTCAGTGGATCGGTGTAAAGGAGTCTTTCCACCTTACGGCCCCTCATAATGTGTTCGCTGACGATCTCTCTGGCATCATCCGGGGTGACTTTTGAATAAATGATCTCTCCGGGCAAGATCTTAACTATGGGACCCAGAGCGCAAAGTCCGAAGCAACCTGTTCTTACAACATGAACTACATTTTCGAGTGCATTAGCCTCAAGTTCGAGCTTAAGATTATCCAATAACGCTTCGCCCTGGTTGTCTGAACAACTGGTACCGCCGCATACCAAAATCTGCATCTTTTCTTTTGCCATGGTTTTACCTCTGTGGATAATATTTATATGAGCGGCTGATAGTTGGCCGGAAGAATACCGTCAACAAGTTCGCCGTTCTTTATGTACTTTTCAATGATCTCATCTGCCCGGAGCTTATCTACATTGCCGATGACAACCGAATTTTCGTTTGGGCGTTTTACCTCGATCGTTGGTTCGGCAAAACTGTAACCAAGGTCGCCGGCGCTGACAACTGAAGCATCGATACTTCTTTTCTCCAGTTCAACTTTGAAAAAATCAAAGATCTCTTTTGCTCCTGATGCAAGTCCGCTTGTACCCATGTGGACCCTTACCCGGATTTTTTCATTGCCGTATTTATTCTCAAGGACCTCCTTTTTGATCTGCTTAAGATCGGCCGGAGATTTAATTAATTTCATATTTGCCTGAATTACAAGTGAGTATGGATATTGATGTAGAATTGATTAAAATTTCTGATACAAAATTAAGATTTTATCTGTGAAAAAAATAACATTGTTAATAAAATAACAATAAAAAATACTAATTCTAAATAACACAATTCATAACTTTCGCTGCAAGATCCGGAAACATTTTCATTGCCAGAAATTTACCCTCCACTGTTGAACTTTCAACCCATCCCCCGGACCCTTCCC
>CAZKMH010000204.1:0-5789 GCA_964553395.1 uncultured Rikenellaceae bacterium
TCCTGAACAGAACTGAAGATATTCTGATTGAGTTTGAAGGCCGGACAAGTCCGGATATATGCGGGATCAGTATTGAAAGCAGGACCGGTATCATCGTGGATAATATCCCCCGGCGGGGAAGCGCAGGACTTGAGTTCACGCTTGTCGACCGTGAAAACCTTGAGCAGGCTTACCGGATGCTTTCGCCCGACCTGATAGTTCTTCTCTACGGTTTGAATATTGTTAAAAATGTAAGAAGCGACTATTCGTACTACAGGCAGGGGGTGATCCGTCAGATTGCTCTCCTGAATGATGTGGCTCCTTCGACGCCGGTAATGGTCATTGGAATTACAGATATGGCAACAAGGGAAGGTGACAGCATATCATCATATGCCAATATTCCTGCAATAATTGAAGCTCAGAAAGAAGCTGCGCTTGAAGCAGGTGCCGCTTTCTGGGATCCATACGATGCAATGGGAGGTAAGTCATCCATAGTGAAATGGGTTGAGAATAATCCCCCGCTTGCGCAGGACGATTATGTTCACTTTACATACCAGGGAGCGGATACATTGTCGCAGATGCTGGCTGAAGCAATGTTTTCCCTGAAAGAAGATTCTATTATTCCGGCACCGGAACCATCAGAAACAGATAGTGTTGTGACAGTTTCACAACCCGGGGCTTTTGAACCTGGTGATGAGAAAACAGAAAAGAAACTTGTTGGAATGGTATTTTCCGGGATTTTCAGATATGATCCCGGCAAACCATTTATATTTACAACTTCTGCATTCTGGTTATTCTTTCTGCTGTTACTCGCCGGCTATACCATTGTTTACAGGAAGCATTTTCTGAGGAACTTTTATCTTCTTATTGCAAGTCTGTTTTTCTATTATAAATCAGGAGGGCTCTTCCTGTTCCTTCTGGTCCTTGTTACTGTTGTTGATTTTGCATGCGGATTGCTGATCCATCATTCCCGGAGAAAATCATTCAAGCGGCTCTTTATCATTTTCAGCCTGGTATCAAACCTGGGTATCCTTGCATATTTCAAGTACTCGGGCTTCTTCATCGAAACGATAAATTACCTGTTTGGCTCCAATTTCCAGGTTTATGATTTTCTTGCCGTGTTTTCAAATGATCACCTGGGTACATCTTTCAATATCAGTACAATACTTCTGCCGATAGGGATCTCTTTTTTTACATTCCAGTCGCTCAGCTACACAATTGACATTTACAGAGAGAAGCTGACGCCGCTGAATAACATTGTCGATTTTGGCTTTTATGTTTCTTTCTTTCCGCAGCTTGTGGCAGGGCCAATTGTCAGGGCATATGAATTCATTCCACAGCTTTACACTGATTTCAGCCTGACAACCAGGGAATTCAGCCATGCAATGTTCCTTATTCTGAAAGGATTGATAAAGAAAATAGTTATCTCGGATTTCATTGCGGTGAATCTCGTTGACAGAGTTTTTGATATTCCCTCTGTTTATTCGGGATTTGAAAACCTGGCAGCAGTATACGGTTATGGTTTACAGATCTATTGCGATTTTTCGGGTTACACCGACATAGCCATAGGTGTGGCGCTGATATTCGGATTCAGACTTCCCGTCAATTTTAATTCTCCTTACAAGGCTGCAGGAATAGCCGATTTCTGGAAAAGATGGCATATATCTTTGTCCCGCTGGCTGAAAGATTATCTCTATATCTCCCTTGGGGGAAACAGGAAAGGAACTTTTAGAACCGGGATAAATCTGCTTATTACTATGCTTCTGGGCGGATTATGGCATGGAGCAGCCCTGAGGTTTATTATATGGGGAGGACTTCATGGTATTGGTCTTGTAATCAGCAAGATATTGGGCTCACTATTTGGCAGACGGATGTGGGAGGGACGTTTTGGAAAGGCAGTTTCAGTTTTTCTGACTTTTAATTTTGTCAGCTTCTGCTGGATTTTTTTCAGGGCACAGGATATGGAAACTGCAATGCTTATGATCAGGCAGATATTTCAAAACTTTTCTCCCGGAGCATGGCTGAGTGTCCTGCAGGCTTACAGCAGTGTCTTCTTACTGATGGTAACCGGATATACTATTCATATACTGCCTGAAAGAATAAAGGAATCTTACAGAGGGCTGTTCATAAGGATCCCTGTTGTCGCCAAATTCGTCGTGGTAATACTTGTTGCTGTACTTTTAATTCAGATGAGAACCACCGACGTGATTCCGTTCATTTATTTCAGATTTTAGATCCCGCATATTTCTGAAAACAGGATTAATCAGAATACAACCGGATTCGGTATCTTATCCAGTGAGAAATAACGATCAATAACCTCATTTTCTTTAACCTGAACTATCCGGAACCCTGATGGTGCCTCTCCGAGAGGTTTGCCGACAGCTGAGGTGGTGATCATTCTTGTTGCTCCAAAATTCCCGGCGGCATTATTGTGAAGATGACCTGTAAAAACAGCCTCAACATCAAATTCCCCAAAAAGTGTAAGATATCTGGACCTGGTTTCAGGATCAATATTGGAATAAGTTTCGGGTTCCTCAGGGTCTTTGATAAAAAAAGGATAATGGCAGAAAAGAATTGTCTGGTTTGTTCTCCGCGCAGATTTAAGTTCATTCCGGAGCCAGTTAAACTGATCTTCCTCAAGACCGGGAGTTCCCGCCTTAATCAAACTCGAATTGAAGCCGATAAAACTGCAACCATGGTACCTGAACGAAAACCTGTCTTTACCAAACATGGATGTATACCGGTCAATATCCTCTTTCTGAGGTTCCTGTCCGATATCATGATTGCCCGGTGTAAGGTAAACAGCTGTTTCCGGATTTATCAGGGAGGTTATCCTCCTGAACTCATCCCATTGAGCCTGATTTGATTTGTCATTTACCAGGTCGCCTGTTATCACAACAAAGGCCGGTTTGATGCGGTTTATTTCCGCGACGGCTTTTTCATACAGTTTTGTCTCTTCCGAAAATCCTTTGTTATTGCTGAAGAATCCGAACTGGGGATCTGTCATCTGTATAAACAGGAATTCCCTGTCAGAGTTCTTCAGAACCCCGCATGATGATAACAGAATTAAAATCCACAGGAAGTATATTCTGAGGTTTTTAGCCGTTTTCATATTTACTGTAATTAAACATTCCCTCCGGAGACCGGTCTTGCATATGCAAGCACATCGGCTCCGGTTATTTCATCCTTGCACAGAATAATCAGCCGTTCAAGGACATTCCTGAATTCCCTTATGTTACCGGTCCACTGGATCTTTTGAAGTTCTTTGAGCGCATCCTTTCTGATTACTTTTTTACTCATGCCATATTCCTTGCAGATCAATGAATTAAAATACTCGGCCAGCATAGGGATATCTTCATCCCTCTCATTAAGCGTTGGAACATGGATCAGTATAACGCTGAGTCTGTGATACAGATCCTCCCTGAATGAGTTGGTCTCGATTTCCTTCTTTATATTCTTGTTTGTTGCTGTGACCACCCTGACGTTCACCTGAATATCCTTATCGGATCCGACCCGTGTGATCCTGTTCTCCTGGAGAGCTCTGAGCACTTTAGCCTGAGCTGAAAGGCTCATATCTCCGATCTCATCCAGAAACAGGGTCCCGCCGTTGGCCTGTTCAAATTTGCCGATTCGCTGTTTAATAGCTGATGTGAAGGACCCCTTCTCATGTCCAAACAGCTCACTTTCAATCAGTTCAGAGGGAATTGCAGCACAGTTTACTTCAACAAACGGACCTTTTGCCCTGTTGCTTTTTTCATGGATCTGATGCGCAACAAGCTCCTTACCTGTTCCGTTGGCGCCCGTTATCAGGATCCTTGCCTCGGTTGGAGCTACTCTGTCGATCATCTCCTTAACTTTCTTTATAGCTTCCGACTCACCTACAATTTCATACATTTTGCTGACCTTGTTCTTAAGCACCTGTGTCTGGGTGATAAGTGTCGATTTATCCTTGGCATTTCTGATCGTTATCAGGAGCCTGTTAAGGTCGAGAGGTTTTTCAAGGAAATCGTAGGCGCCTTTTTTTATTGCTTCAACTGCAGTATCAATATTACCGTGTCCGGAAATCATGATGACAGGTGTAACTGTCGATATCTCCATGATTTTCTGAAGCACTTCGATCCCGTCCATCTTCTGCATTTTGATATCGCACAAAACAATGTCGTAAGTATTGTTAGAGAAAAGCTCAATTCCTGTGAGCCCGTCTTCAGCAAGATCGACTTCATATTTCTCGTATTCCAGGACATCCTTCAGGGTGTTCCGGATTGCTTTCTCATCATCTATAACTAATATCTTCGACATATTTCTCCTTATAATTGCTTTATTTCTTTCTTATTAGGGCGTAAGACAAATGATGTACGGTTTGGAGCAAGCCGCAAACCGCAAACCGCAAGCCGCACGTCGCACGCCGCAAGCCGGATACCTACCCACTATATCTCAACCATTTCCACAATTCCTTCCACGAAGTCTTTTTCCCATACATCAGGATACCGGTGCGGTAGACTTTGGCTGCCATCCATACAAATGCAATAAAGGTTACAACCATCAGTGCCATTGAAACAGCGAGTTGCCAGTAGGGAACACCGAACGGGATCCTTGCCATCATAACAATGGGAGAGGTGAGCGGTATCATTGAAAACCAGAATGCGATTGAGCTTTCCGGGTTTTGCATGGTTCCCATTGCAACCAGAAGGCCAATGATGATCGGTATAGTTACAGGCAGCATAAATTGCTGAGTTTCAGTCTCATTATCGACAGCCGAACCGATAGCCGCAAAAACCGAAGCATATAAAAGATATCCTGTAATGAAATAGAAAACGAATGATAAAAGGATCAGCGGCCAGTTCAGATTCATGACATTATCGAATGCCTCTGAAATTTCCATTAGTTCCGGGGAGACCTCCGCGCTCTTCACAGCCTCACTCACCTGCTGGTTCCCTGCCATTATATCCTGTGGAAGACTTTGCATAATCTCAGTATTTGTTTTACTTAATACTGTGGATTGCACAATCCCTACTGCTCCAACAAGCAGGATAACCCAGATCATAAATTGTGTCAGACCCACCAGGGCGATGCCGATTACTTTACCCATCATGAGTTCGATGGGCTTGACGGATGAAACAATTACCTCAACGACCCTGCTTGTTTTTTCCTCGATTACTCCCCTCATAACCTGTGATCCGAAAATAAATACAAGCATATACATCAGAAAGCCTCCCAGATATGCAAATATCATTGCTACATCGGTACTGGTTTCGGTAAGTTTCCCCGTTTCATCAACAAGTGTTGTATTGACTTCGACACTCGTCCTGATCTGCATTAAAATAGAATCGAGGTTCCGGATATTATGTTCCTGAAGTTTATTTTTTTCAATCCGGTTCTTAAGATTACGGGATATATGTTCGGTAAGGCCGCTGGGAGGTTGTTTTTTAGAGTATAACAGAGGAGTGTTAAGGGCTTCGGGTGAGATATACAGAACACCGTAATAACCGGCTGCACCAAACGTCTTCACCATATCATTTATATCTACATCCTGCAGATACACAAATTTTTCTGCTTTGGTATCGGGAATAGCTCCTTTACATTCCTCCCGGAAAATTTCCGATCCGTCTATGATCACGGCTATCTTCTTGTCGTCCCGTTCCCCGGATAGCATCAGCACCGGTAACAGAACAAATATTGAAGCCATCAGCAAAGGCGCCAGAATAGTCATAATTATAAATGATTTTTTCCTGACCCTTGTTAAATATTCTCTTTTTATTATTACAGATATCTTGCTCATAATCTTATTGTTACAATATCAGTAGTTTTTA
>CAZKMH010000204.1:5799-6865 GCA_964553395.1 uncultured Rikenellaceae bacterium
CGACGACCCTTATGAATATCTCATTCATTGATGGCAGGGCGGGGTTGAAGGATATAAGGTTTCCGGCATTCAAAACTGTATTCAGAATGTCGTTGGATGTGATTTCCTCTTTGGTACTGAGCCTGATCGCTGTTTTATCATTTTCGGACTTTTGACTGAGAATTTTATACAGACTGTTCTCTTCAATCTTCACATTACCGCGAAATATAAAGTCATATTCATTGGCTGCCCATTTCCTGCGGATCTCATTTACGCTTCCTTCCAGAATTGTTTTTGCTTTGTCGATCAGGGTTATGTTGTCACATAATTCCTCGACAGATCCCATATTGTGAGTGGAAAAAATTATTGTTGCACCTCTCTCCCTGAGGAAAAGGATCTCATTTTTGATGATGTTGGCATTAACCGGATCAAAACCCGTAAAGGGCTCGTCGAAGATTATTAGCTTTGGTTCATGAAGGACAGTTGTAATGAACTGCACTTTCTGCTGCATTCCTTTTGAAAGTTCTTCGACTTTTTTGCCCCACCAGTCGACGATATCGAGCTTCCTGAACCAGTATTTCAGTCTTCTCATGGCTTCAGTTTTTGACAGTCCTTTAAGCTGGGCGAAATACAAAGCCTGCTCACCTACTTTCATCTTTTTGTATAATCCCCGTTCCTCGGGAAGATAGCCAATGGAATGGACATCATCCGGCATCAGTTTTTTCCCATTCAGGAACAGTTCACCCGTATCGGGTCCGGTGATCTGATTAATAATACGGATAAGTGTGGTTTTTCCCGCACCGTTTGGTCCGAGTAGCCCGTAGATACATTGTTCCGGAACGGAAATGCTCACCTTATCAAGAGCAGTGAGACTTCCAAACTGTTTTGTAATATTCCTCGCTTCGAATAGGGACATAGAATGTCGGTATAAAATTATTATAGAAGAAATGTAAATATAATATAAATCTCTTTGACAGTTAATGATATCTCATACACCTGCCACCTTCTCTGCCTGGTTTTTCACGTACTCATCCCCTTGCAGCCCTGCAGGCTGGCTCCTCACTAAAACAGCCCTGCGGGGCTGTTT
>CAZKMH010000205.1:0-6834 GCA_964553395.1 uncultured Rikenellaceae bacterium
GCATCACAGCAGCGGGTACTGTCGCGGATTCTGACCGCATTCCCTTTTCATTGCAATGATTTAATTTCATTGCAACACCAAAACATGGCAAAGATAAATTAAATATTTAAATAGGTTTAAGCAATCTTGTTAACAAAGGAATGAAATATTAACAGGTGTTTATAAAATTAGCTAGAGTGTCCCGCAGGAACTTCTGACAACAAGTCCGGGAGATATATTTACCTGGCGTTTGAATTTGCTTTTTCCTCCGTTCTTAACTTCCGACCAGATCATATTGGCGGCCTTTATAGCCAGTCCCGGTAAAGGTTTTTTAATACTTGTCACCGGAGTGAACATAAGGTCAAATCCTATGCCGTCTTCCATTGAGATCAACGCAATATCCTGAGGGATCCGAAGCTTCTTTTTTCTTAAAAGTGCCATCAACGGATAAACGAGGACGGAATGCATAACAAGGATTATGTCAGCCCTGTAAGGGGGACGAAGGAATTGTTCAATCTGCCCGAAATCCATATCATCATCAATAACGGACTTCTCAAATTCGATTATTACAGGTTTATTAACATCAGGCAGCCGGTTTAGTGCTTTTTCAATCTTATCAATGTCATCAGTATCGTATTTTGCTGATTTACGGTCAGTTACAATTATAACATTTTTATATCCCAATTTTTGAATATGTTGAGCCACGAGCTGTCCACCGGTAGCGAGATCTGTATTTACTGTATTCAGCCGGCCGTTCTTAACATTCTTCTCAAGCAGGATAAACGGATAGTCCGTCGAACGGAGGACACGGACCGTTGCTTCATCTGCTGTTTCGCCAACAAGTATGAGCCCGCTGAAGAATTTTTTGAATGCCCCGATCATGCGGTCATATCTTTGATCATCAGGATCCCTTGTTATTACGGAAAATCCAAATCCTATAGATTCGAATGCTTTCTGAAGATAAGGAGTTATACCCATTACGAATGGATCGCTCGCTGATGGTACAATCATGCCGATTACACCCGGTTTGTCCTCAACCGGAGGTGACAGGTTCTTGTTTTCGCTTTGATTAAAGAATCCCATTTGCCTGGCCAGAGTAAGAACACGTTCCTGAGTGTCTTTGCGTATACCATGCTGATCTGCCTTATTATTAAGGACTAATGAAACTAAAGTACCGGATACCCCTAGTTTGGCAGCCAGGTCTTTATTCTTAACTTTTTTCCCCATTTCCCCTATTTTCTTGAAATAATAAATTTAGGGAATTTTTCAAATCCAACCCCATATTTAAATATTTTTAACATTAGGAACCGGTAATTGTTCAAAAATATTTCCCGAATCTGGCCTGACAGTTTAAATTATTAAATCTGAAAAAAGAATATTCCTATCTTTTAGGAGGATTTATGCCTCGGCTTTTTGCTGCCTCTTCGAGCCTTTGCTGCCATTTCGATTTCTTCATAGGCTTCTTCTTATTCTCCTCGAGAGTTGCAAGAACTTTGTCTGCATTAATAAAACGTTTTGAAATAACATTCTGGATCCAGGTCAGCATGTTGGCAAGAAAATAGTAATAAGTAAGTCCTGCCGAAAAATTATTCAGAATGAACATGAACATTACAGGCATCATGTACATCATTATCTTCATTCCCGGCTGATCTGACCCTGGTGAGGAGCCTGTCATTTTCATAGTAAGCAGTGATGATGCAGTCATAAGCAGGGTCCATAGGCTGACATGATCGCCATACATGGGGATCATAAACGGAAGGGTCAGTATTGAATCATAGGTGGAAAGGTCTGTAGCCCACAGGAAAGGCTCCTGCCTCAGTTCGATCGAAACAGGGAAGAACCTGAACATTGCAAACAGAATCGGGAACTGAAGAAGCATCGGGAGGCAACCTCCCATCGGATTCACCCCTGCCCTTTTGTACAGGTCCATTGTTGCCTGCTGTTTCTTCATCGCATCTTCCTTTTTAGGAAACTTCTTCCCCAACTCCTCCACTTGCGGTTTCAGAACCTGCATTTTTGCCTGTGACTTGTACGATTTAAAGGTAAGAGGGAAGAGAACGATCTTGATCAGGATTGTCAGGATCAGGATAATAATTCCATAGCTTCCGATAAACCTCTCGAGCCAGTTGAAAACCGGAATTATAATAAACCTGTTGATCCACCCGATAAATGTCCTTCCCAGAAAAACAATCTGATCCAGTTCCATCCCTTCCTTCCTGAGTGTTGAAATGTGGTTAGGTCCATAATATAGTCTCATTGCGATGACAGTCTCAGAACCTGCCGTATACGGAACTCCGAGTTCGGATGTAAAGTAGCGTATATTTTTATCCGTAGGCAGTGTTTTGGTCGATGTCAGAGAACCATTAAGAAAGACATCTTCCGTAATAAGGACAGATGAAAAGAACTGATCCACAAATGCTACCCAGCTCAATTTTGTTGTTATATCAACTTTCTCTGTCTCTTTTTTTGACATAATCCTGAACCCTTCAACATCATCCTGGTAATATTTATATTTTAATGTTGTATAATTATCCTCATTTTGCCTTCCTTTTTCCTGTTGAGGAATTAACATTCTCCAGTCAAGTGTGAGACTGTTCTGGGTGGGAGGAAGAATACCCTCCATATTTTTAAAAGTCACATCATACTCAACGCTGTATTTGCCGGGATCAAGTGTGTATTTATATTCAATATACTTTTCATCTCCTGCATGGAGCCTCAGGATAACGGTCCGGGGTTGTGACGAAGCCTGATAATTTCTTTCATCTGAAACAGGAGTGAAATAGAGGTTATTGGTCTGGACAGCTTTATTGTCAGCAGTGAAAAAATTGAAACCGAAAATTGTCGAATCACCTTTGAAGAGCACCAATGGAAGCGAATCGTGGGTTGTATATTCTTTCAGACGAGCCGAATAAACCCTGCCGCCCTTAAGAGATATCTTCAGGTCGACTTTGTCATTTTCGAGTGTAATGAATTCATTTTCACCACTGGCAGCGTCAGCAAAAACACCATACTGACTTCCGTCAGCTGTAACCTGAGCCGGAGTTTCAGGAACTACTACTGCGGTTTGGCTGATTTGTTGTTTTGTTGTGTCGGCAACTGTTTCCCTGGTAGTAATCCCCAGTTTATCATTCAGGTCACCCAGCTTCTCAAGTATCTCAGGCTGGTTTGGCTTATATCTTAGTGCATCGACATAATATGTCCTGGCACGTTCAAGATTACCTTTTGTTACTTCTGCCTCGGCGGCCTCAACTGCTTTAAGGTATTCTTTTTTCAACCTGCTGTTATTGATAACACTGAATCCTATAAAAATCAGAAAGATCAGAACTATGCCTGTAATTGTATTCTTGTCCATTCTTTTATTTTAAAATTTTTCCCCTCTCATTTCATCCCATATACTAATTGTCAATACTGGCCTTTATGAATTGAACGAACAGAGGATGTGGATTAACGACTGTACTGCTGTACTCCGGGTGGAATTGAACTCCCATAAACCACTTATGGTTTTTAATTTCCACTATTTCGACCAGTTTTGATTCGGGATTAATACCTACCGGCACCATTCCATTGTTGATGAACAGTTCCAGATATTTATCATTAAATTCATACCTGTGGCGATGCCGCTCAACCACTTCTGTCTTACCGTATGCCTCATAAGCCTTTGAGTCTTTGCTGATTGTGCACCGGTAACCGCCAAGTCTCATTGTACCTCCTTTGTCGGTGATACTTTTTTGTTCCTCCATAAGGTCAATTACCGGATGTTTTGTTTTGTGGTCGATTTCAGTTGAATGTGCCCCTTCTAACCCAAGAACATTCCTTGCAAATTCAATTACAGCACATTGCATCCCGAGGCAGATTCCAAAAAAAGGAATATTATTCTCCCTGGCAAACCTGGCAGCAGCTATTTTACCTTCAATTCCCCGTGATCCGAATCCCGGTGCAACCAGGATTCCTTTGAGACCTGTGAGGCGTTCACTGACATTTTCTTCAGTGATCTTTTCGGAATGGATGAACTGGACATCAATTTTACATTCATTTGCCGAACTGCTGTGAATCAATGCTTCGGAGATCGACTTATAGGAATCTGCAAGCTCAACATATTTCCCGATAAGGCCGATCTTTATTGTATGTTTTGGATTTTTAAGTTTATGAAGGAATTCCCTCCATTCAGTCAGGGGTGGTTCTTCATTAACGGGAAGTCCAAGTTTTTTAAGGACTGTCTGGTCGAGTTTTTCATCCAGCATTCTCATAGGAACCTCGTAAATTGTTGAGACATCAGTCGATTCGACGACTGCATTTTCTTCAACATTACAGAAGAGGGCGACTTTTCTTTTCAGATCAGCATTAAGGCTCCGTTCGGTCCTTAGAACCAGTATATCAGGCTGGATTCCTTCCTCAAGCAGGACTTTCACAGAATGTTGTGTCGGCTTGGTTTTTGATTCGCCTGTGGTATGGAGGAATGGCACAAGCGTAAGGTGAATAACGATACAGTTCTGCGATCCAAGCTCCCATTTCAGCTGACGGACAGATTCAATGTAAGGCAGAGACTCAATGTCACCAACAGTTCCGCCGATTTCTGTGATGACTATATCAAATTTATTCCCCGAGCTGACAAGTTTGATCCTTCGTTTAATTTCATCAGTAATGTGAGGGATAACCTGGACGGTTTTTCCAAGGTAGTCGCCTTTTCTTTCCTTCTCTATCACAGTCTGGTATATCCTGCCTGTTGTAACGTTATTAGCCTGGCTGGTAGGAACATTGAGAAAGCGCTCATAATGGCCAAGATCCAGATCTGTTTCTGCTCCGTCGAGGGTTACATAACATTCACCATGTTCGTATGGATTCAGTGTCCCGGGATCCACATTTATGTAGGGGTCCAGTTTCTGGATAGTAACTGAATATCCGCGTGCCTGCAGAAGTTTTGCAAGGGATGCGGCAAGTGTGCCCTTTCCAAGAGAAGAGGCAACACCGCCAGTCACAAATACAAATTTAACATCTGCCACAACAATCAGAATTTCAGAGTTTAAATATTATATTTCATCGATTATATTCATCCAGTCCGGACTGGTCAATCATTTTGACTTTCTCCTCCAGCGTTTTGATCATCTTCTTCGCATTTGAGATTTTTTCCTCAACCTCGCGGATCATGGTATCGGCATTGACTGATTTGGTAAAGAAACCAATATTGTTTTCCCACAGCACGATGTCACTTTCGAGCTGTTTGATCCTGGTGAAGAATTTATCACGTTCGTTCCGGAGTTTTCTGGAGGCTTTTGGATTGACCTTGAGATTATCCAGTTTCGATTTATACTTAAGAATGCTTTTATCTTCATCCCCGATTTTGAGCTTATCAAATTCCTTATTCAGTACATTTCTGTAACGGATTGTGATCTCATCCTTCATACTGAAGGGAACAAAGCCGATCTCTGTCCATTTCCGCTGGATCTCCTTTAACCGGTCGAAAGCAGCCTGAACATCGGCTCCGGGCTCAAATTGTTCCAATTCTTCAATGACGGCCAGTTTGGCTTTCAGATTGTCCTCATATGATGTGTCAAGCTCAGCGAAATGTTCCGTTTTTCTGTTAAAGAAATGATCGCAGGCTTTACGGAATCTTTTCCAGCATTTTTCAGACTGTTTTCTTGGAACAGGTCCGATCTCCTTCCAGTCTTTCTGAAGTCTGATAAGGGCATCGGAAGTTGCTTTCCAGTCGGTACTGTCCTGAAGCGCTTCAGCCTGTATGCAGAGCTCGATTTTTCTTTGCAGGTTGTTCTGCTGGGTCTCTTTATTGCTGGCATAAAATCCACGTTTCTTTTCGAAAAAACTGTCGCAGGCGTCCCGGAATCTCTGGTACACTTTATTATTCTGCTTCTTCGGTGCATATCCCAGGGTTCTCCACATCTTTTGCAGTGCAACAACCTTTTCGGCTTTTTCATCAAAGTCCTTGAAATTAGCAATTTCAAGAAGGTTGATGGCCTCAACCTCCTCGCAAAGGGTTATTTTGGCTTCGAAATTTTTGTGCTGGTCATCCTTCTGTTTTTCAAAATATTCGTGGTGCCGTTTATTTATCTGTGAAGTGGCTTCCTTGAACCTTTCCCATATCTCGTTTTTGGATTCCGGTGGTACCGGTCCTATCTCCCTCCATTGATTATGATAATCCTGCAAAAACCTGAATGCATTTACAGCATTGGGCTCAAGCAGCAGTTCCTCCGCGTTTTCGCACAGCTGTACCTTTAACTCAAGGTTCTTTTTGAGGTCAAGATCCCTTAACTCCTTATTGATCTTGATATAGTCGTAGAAAATCTCAACGTTATGGTGGTAATTTTCCCAGAGATCCTTCAGCGCATTCTGGGGGACAACGCCTATTGAATGCCATTCATTCTGAAGAAATCTGAATTCCTGAAAGGTTTTGTTTATTGATTCTTCGCGGTTGACAAGCTCTTTAATCCTGTCGATTATATCATATTTCTTTTTGAGGTTATCATATTTCTCAGCTTCCTGAACCCTGTTGAAATCGGTTTTCTTTTCTCTGTACTTCTCAAGCAGGTGCTTTACCCTTGCTTCAAGTGGATCAACCCACGACCGGTATTCATCAAGTGTTCCTCCGCCTTCCAGAAATTTAGTTTTCCGCTCTTCAGCCTCGAGCTTAAGCTTCTTATAAAAAAATACCTTGATCCGGTCGACATCATTCCTGATTTCGGCCGGCGGTCTGTTCTCAATGTTCAGGGCAAGTGTTTCAACCAGTTCGGTTTTCGAAAAACCCGAATAATCGACCGGCGGAAGTTCCGTATCCTCATCTTCCGTTCCTTCAGAAACAATATCTTCACCGGCCTCAGGTCGGGTTGCATCGTTTTTTGAAGG
>CAZKMH010000206.1:0-6789 GCA_964553395.1 uncultured Rikenellaceae bacterium
GATTATCTGTTGAGAAATATACCGGAAAATACTGGTTCTCGCTGAAGAGTTTTGTCTATTTTAAGGATGACGGACCGACCACTTCGTTCTACTTCAACGGAAGAAGATACTTTAACGATATTGACTATCTGCAACTTACACTCGGCACTGGAACAGCTCCCGATGAACCATTTGATGTTCAGCCGGATGTAATGCGGCTTAGTTCTCATAGTGTACGGCTGGCATATCTGACTTCACTGACCAATAAGCTGACTATGCGGATAGGTGCAGGATACTCCTATGAAGAATATGCAGAAAATGAATGGCGTAACAGGTTTGAGGGTCATATTAATTTCATTTATGCCATTAAAATGAAATGATGAAATTTACCCTGTTATTGATATTATCCCTTCTTTTATTTCCCTCAGGTCAGGCTGAACAGGACACCAGGAAGTCCGTTTCAACCAGTAAGAATCAAAAAACAATTACATCGGACTCGATTGCTCCTTCAGATTTACAGCTGGATTATAAAATAATGAATTCTAACGTAAGGGGATTTATCACATCCCTGAAGGATAAGTATCCGGTACAGCTTGGAGCCTTCAGGTCAAAAAGGAATGCCGATGCATTTTTAAGGGAAGTAAGGGAGCATATCGATACAAATGCTATAATGCTGGCGGAGGGCGGCCTGTACAAGATACGGATATCCAGGGTGCCACACCCACCCATAGGGACAGAGATCTCCGGGCTGGCCGGAGAATCAGGTCGGCAAATTAGGGCTGATACCACACTTACTGTGACAGCTGACACATCAGTAACTGCATTGAGCGAGCCCGATTCGACGGAGACCGGTGTGTTGATCTCCGACACCGCAGGGACAGCAACAGCGGCTGCTGATGATGTGAATGTTCTCTTTCTCGACGAAAATAATCCCTGGCTGAAAAGGATAAGCTATTTCGGCAAATCACTTGCATTTATCAATGCTCTGATTATAACCATTTTAGTCTGTATTTCTTCGATGTTGATATTGCTTCTGTTCATTCTTTTTAACAGGAAAAGGATGGAGCGGACTGAGAAGCTGCGTCAGTATCTGATGGAGAAGTACCAGGGTCTGACAATCGATTACCTTTTCGGGAGTACCACTCCGGATGATTTCAAACCTATTGCATCCGATACATTCCGCCGGCAGGTGCTGATCGACCAGATGATAGATGTCAGTGTCAATCTTAAGGGTGAAGAATCAAAGAAACTTATCGGACTTTACAAACACCTTGGTCTTGACAGGGATTCAATAAGCAGGGCCAATGATCGCCGCTGGCATAAGAAAATCAAGGGATTCCGTGAGCTTGCTTTCATGAATATAAAAGATGCTAACGGTGAAATGTATAAGGCACTTAATTCATCAAACGAAATACTCAGGATGGAAGCCCAGATCGCACTTGTCAGGCTTGGGGATGAGAATGCGTTTGAGTTCCTTTCCCATCTTACCAGACCCTTCTCACTCTGGGAGCAGATAAGCCTTCATGAGCTTATGATTCAGCACAATATACATTTACCATCATTTAAGAAGTGGCTCACTTCATCCAATCCTACAGTCGTCATGTTTGCTCTCAGAATGATCCGGGAGTTTAAGCAGAACGATGCCGATGAGGATATTCAGGCAACCCTTATACATAAGAATCCTGAGGTCAGGCAACTTGCCGTTCAGGTTGCCGGCGACCTTAATATCCGCTCTGCCCTTGAGGTCATGAAGCATATGTACAAGAACCAGGATTACAACATTTGCCTTGAGATCGTGAGATCAATGGGCAAAATGCCTGACCTTTCCATGCTGGGATTCCTGACTCTTGTGCTGGATAAGGAGGACGATGTCCAGCTACAGATCGAAGCGGTAAAAGCAATTGAGAACAACGGGGAAGAGGGAGTGAAAGCTCTTGTTAAAATAATGAAATCGGAATATAAAAACTATAACATTATTGTAAGGCATGTCCTTGACCGCAGGATATTTTAAATAAGTATGGATCTGATTTTTGGAAATATTATTTTTATTATTACCCTGATAATATTCGGATCATATCTGGTACTGGGTATATTCTCTGCACTGGCACTTAGAAAATACCTGAGGAAGAACAGCTATGTCAATTATAACTCATTGGTATTGTCGCCATTAAGTCCGAAGATCTCGATTATTGCACCAGCATATAATGAAAACAAATCGATAATAGATAATGTCCGTACGCTTCTTTCCCTCTATTACAATAATTTTGAGGTAATACTTGTGAATGATGGCTCAACAGACAATACTTTTGAAAAGGTAAGTGAGGCCTTTGATCTTGTCAGGGTAAATTACTATTTCGATTACCGTATACCCTGTGAGAGAATAAAAGGAGTATATAAATCAAAAGATCCCTCATACAACAGGCTCACCGTAATTGACAAGAATAACGGAGGCAAGGCCGATGCACTGAATGCCGGCATAAATATCTGCAAAAGCTCGCTTTTCGTATCAATAGATGCCGATTCCATAATTGAAGCTGATTCGATTCTAAAGCTTGTCAAACCGTTCCTTGAGGAGAAAGATCGCAAAGTGATCGGTTCCGGTGGCGTAATAAGGATAGTCAACTCATGCCTGATTGAGCGGGGCCAGATCAGGGAGATCAGGCTTCCCAATAAATTGCTTCCACGCCTTCAGGTTCTTGATTATACCCGTGCATTCCTGCTCGGGAGGATGGCATGGAGCCAACTCGACGGACTAATGCTGATTTCCGGGGCGATGGGCATATTTGACCGTGAAACAGCTATAAAGGCGGGTGGTTACAGTATCAAAACCGTCGGAGAGGATATGGAGCTGGTTCTCCGGATGAGGCGTTTCATGGCTGAACGTGATTTAAAATATGAGGTAACTTACATTCCGGATCCTCTTTGCTGGACAGAGGTTCCAACTGACCTGAAATCACTGCGCAAACAACGAACCCGTTGGACCCGCGGCCTTGTGGAATCGCTCAGGACACACCGGAAGATATTTTTCAATAAGAAATATGGCCGCCTGGGGATGCTTGGATACCCATACTGGTTGTTCTTTGAGTGGCTTTCACCGCTTATTGCCTTCGCAGGTTTTGTTTATACTGTTTTCCTTATTATTACAAATGCCATCAACTGGCCGTTCTATCTGCTCCTTTTCCTTTTTGTATATTCCTTTGCAGTATTGCTATCGATCTGGGCCGTACTTTTTGAGGAGATAACATTCCACAAATACAGGAGAAAAAGAGATGTCTTCAGACTTATTGGCACTGCATTCATCGAACCATTCATTTATCCTGTTCATACCTATTTTTCAGTCAGGGGGAATTTAGAAGCGCTGAGAGGTAAAAAATCGTGGGGTTCAGCCGAAAGAAGCGGATTTGAAAAGAAAAAGAAAACTGAAAGGCGTCTGACGGTCCGTCAGTCGGCAAACATCGCAAAAGCAGCCAGTCCGGCCTCAACAACCTGAAGCGATTTCTTTTCTCTGGCAATTGTTGAAGGAACGACCAGCCATTTATCCCAGTTATACCTGCTTGTTGTTGATGTAACAATTCCTTTATTATATACCGATATTGCTATCCCGTCAGACCGGGTTGTTAAAATGTCAAAAGTATTTCCGCCATCATTTGAGATGGCACCGTCGTTAACCTTCATCTGTGTCGGATCATTGAAGTAGAGCATAGTCCAGGGGACCCTAATCTTTACCATATTGCCGGACCAGGCAGCGGTACACCTGTGTCCGAAAGTGAAGTCCGGTGCATTTTCAACAGGTAGCGAACCCAGGTCATGTTCTGTAAGCATAAATCCATCATTGATCCATACCATTACGTTCCAGGAAGCACCGTCAGTAACTGTACTTCTGTATTTCTGAACTGCCGGATCGGTCAGATTAAACCTGGGGGTAAAGCCCTTCATGTCATAAGCTTCCGTCACGTAAAAATCAGCGGTATCGTTTCCTGCCACCATCGAAAGCAAAAATTCGGATCTATTGCTGAGCACCTTTCCATTTGGAAGCTGTGATTCTCCTGTTGCTGCAGAATAAGTATCAAAGGCAATCATCAGAGTATCGCCCGCAGAGATACTCTGGCTTAATTCAACATTAAGATAAAACTGGCTGTTGTCGTATGTAGCTTTAATACTGGTGACCGGTCCTGCAGGATTATCTGAATTATATGTGATATATGGTAACGATTCCTGGTCGAAAGTTATCAGTCCGAAATTCTGTTCAGGCGACAAAAGGTTATGCCATAGCTGCCTTGTGGGGATTGTAATACCGTTTGAATCAAAGCCGTAAGCCTCAAGATATGCCACGATCCATGTAGGCTTAAACCACTCGTCCATCCATGAGAACATAACGCCCCCGGCACACCCGGCGTCGATGATGTTATGCATCATACGGATATTCTTTTCACCCTGCTGTTGTTCGGAGTAACCCCCGTGATCCATATTACTGAATGACTGATGGGCACTGCTCCAGCTCGAAGGCACCCCGAATTCCCCGATAACGAGGGGGATCCCGGCGTAATGATTTTTAAGATCAGTTAAATAACCAAGGTAGCTGTTGGCCCCCTGTTCGTCAGTATAGGACTGGTAAGAAGGTTGTTCGCTTATAAAGTTCGGGTAATAGGGATAAGCATGATAGCAGGCAAAGAGACCTGCCCTGAGATTCTGCTGGTTGATTTTTGTAATGTCGTAAG
Organism: uncultured Rikenellaceae bacterium; assembly: GCA_964553395.1. Taxonomy (GTDB): domain Bacteria; phylum Bacteroidota; class Bacteroidia; order Bacteroidales; family VadinHA17; genus LD21. The sequence continues at coordinate 4,698 of CAZKMH010000206.1, forward strand.
TTGCCTTATCCTCATCAGTGAATATTTCCGTGGGATGATCCAGCGGATCGAGGGTCGGCCAGCTGGATATGCTAACCGGACGGTTCACTGAATAATTCTGATTCTCATACGAAACGGTTTCGTCAAGCATCTGTGTAACAAAAACCTCACTGGCCGTTCCACCCGTGATACTCAGCTGGTTACCTGTAAATGATGTCATCCCTGGGTGTAACTTGTTTGTGGTGTCCACCTCCTGAGGCATTATCTCCCTGCCTAATACATAACCTGCAGTCCATCTTGAAATATCCGTATCATAATTTCCATATGCCCGCCCGAGCCGGAAGGCAATATCATTATTGCCGTGGAGACAATCTACAATTTCTCTTATCTCGTAACGGAATGACGATGTGCGAAGGACCAGATCATACTCTGATGTAACCGAACCATCCTCAACTTCACCCAGCCAGATGCCCTGGAAAAGCAGCAATGGTTTATCAGGATGTCTGTAGTTGTAATTGGCGAGCTCCTCGTAAAATACGGGTGGATGGAGAGTATAAACTCTTAAGCTGTTGAATCCTGCTTCAGCCATTCGGCTGATCCATTTCCTGTACAGATCACCGGAAATTGCATACGCAATCTCCCCCGGAAAAGTGCCGGGAGGCGAAGAGCCCAGATTGATCCCCTTGAGGTTCAGCGGTCTGTATCCTGAACCTGTGAACATCGCAATATGGTCGATCTGGGTTCTGAAGGGAATAGACTGGAAAGCGGTGATTTCAAAATCGATTACTGTATCCCGCCTGATGACTATATCGGTAAGCCGGGTGGGATAGAAATCCCGGCAGATTACAGTTGTAATTACAGGTATCCGTATCTGTCCTGAAGCGACCGGCGGAATTGAGGGCAGATCGATCGGCTCAAGAGTAGTAACCGAAGAATATGCAGTTGGCCCTGATACTTTTATAAGTCTTCCTGACCATGACTTGCCTTTGAAAGTGATTGCATAAATGTAAAAACCCTGTTTCACCGGTGCCCCGTTATCGTTGCAGCCATCCCAGACGATCCGGTAGCTTCCTGCCTCAACATCAGTGTAGAGAACCTCTTTAATTTTCTGCCCGGAAAGACTGTAAACGGAAAAACGCACATCACCCGATGTATTTATGATGAACGGGATATTGACTGAATAAGTAAACGGATTAGGATAAGGGATGCCGGTTTGAAGAAGACCGGAAATTTCACCGTAAATGCCGGAAATCCTCAGGGAATAGCTTCCGTCAGTACCGCTTATTGCAGCAAATTCAGCATTTCCCGCAAACATTGAGATCCTGGCATCGGGTACCACTTTACCGGCAGCATCTGTAACGGTTCCGGTTACGTAATAGTCAATCCCTGATAACCAGGTTGACGACAGAAGAAACATCAACGCCGAAAGAAAGGATTTCTGGTATTTTATCGACAGGCAACCGGTTTTTCTTAATGATTGATCCCTATTCAAAATGGACGTTTTTATGAGCCAAATGTAACAAAAAGATGAAAAAGAAAATAATCTGTTTCCTGTTATACTATTGAAACTCAGTTTGCATATTGTTTTATTTTTAATTTTGTTTATGGTAAATTAATGATGATGGGTATCATTTACCGGCCTATCGGAAATAAGGACAATAAGATCATTGCCGGACTGATCCGCTCCGTATTCAGGGAATTTGGTATAGCACGACCGGGAACCGTCTATTTTGATCCGACAACAGACGATCTTTACTCCCTGTTTCAAAAGCCTGGTTCGGCTTACTGGATTGCCGAAGAGGAAGGAAAGATAATCGGAGGTTGCGGGATCTATGCAACACCGGGATTACCTGAAGGATGTACTGAACTTGTAAAATTCTATCTGGAAGCATCAAAAAGAGGAAAGGGAACAGGAAGGGAACTTCTGGAGCTGAGCATAAGCTCTGCTAAACAACTGGGATACAAACAAATATATCTGGAATCCCTGCCAGAGCTTAACAAAGCTCTTTCGCTTTATGAAAAAGCAGGATTTAAATTATCGGTGGTAATGGCACCGAGCAGGGTGTTATTGATTTGCGATACAATCGGACTGGCATAATTGATCACGAAAAAC
>CAZKMH010000207.1:0-6773 GCA_964553395.1 uncultured Rikenellaceae bacterium
ACATCTATTGATGGAATTTTTATCATCAGCGGGATTCTTATGGCTTCCTGGTACATAACCGTCTTTGCAACCAGCCGGTGAGCTCCCATCATATCTCCATGGTCGCTGGTAAAAACAACTATGGTATTTTCATCAAGACCCAGGTCCCTGAGCTTGTCCAGGATGGTCCCGATACTTAAATCGACCTGCGAAGCCAGACCCCAGTATCTTGCTGTCAATTTCCTGAAGTCGTCTTCGGTTTCCCCATAATTTTTACGGATATTTTCTTTTTTCAGCTTATAATTGAGAGGTTCGTTTTCTTCAAGTGGATCATCAAAGTTTTCAGGCAAGATGACCTCTTCAGGTTTATACATACCATTCAGGGGACCCCAAAAAGGCATATGAGGTTCAAGGAAATTGATGTAAAGAATAAATGGATTGTTTCTATTCAGTTCCAGAAATTCGCATGCTTTTTCTTCAAGGAATCTGGGCTTGCAATGTTCGATCGGTAGTTTCGATGCAAAATCACGACTGAATTTATTATTCTTATCAGGTTTATATCCCTTCTCAATCAGCCAGTGGTGATACGAGCTTCGACTGTTCTTATCCCTTTCCGGACTATAATAATCTATGTAATTATCCTCAATTGTCTCCCACGTCCTGAATCCTTTTTGAGGAAAAACCTCATTACCAAGGTGCCATTTCCCCATGTATCCTGTTGAATATGCCGGATCATCAAGCAAGCCGGGAAGACACTCTATAGTGTCAGGCAAAGGAATATTATTACTGGTAAGCCCTGAAGTATGAGGGTAAAGTCCTGTCATTATACTGGATCTCGATGGAGTTGAAACGGGCTGAGTTACGTAAGCATATCTGAACATAAAACTCTCTCCGGCAAGCCTGTCCAGATTAGGAGTTTTAATTACACTATTGCCATAAGCTCCTATTGTCCCCGGTTGCTGTTCATCTGTCCAGATAAATAACAGGTTAGGGTTCCCCGTATTGCCCGGAGCTTTGTTAGGATTCAGACAACTCTGACCCGCAAAAAGGCAGGTGATTCCGATAAAGTTCACTGTAACTGTCAGTTTCATAGTTAATTTCTGTTACTCTTAAATAGTTAATAATTTGATTGCAATTATGACACCTTTGATTATCCCAACTATATTTTTACTTTGTTAAAGGAATGGAATAAAAACATCTTATCAGTTTCTGACAACATAAGGTTTTGGTTTCGGATCTATCATTTCCACCAGCTTGTCTCTTACTGCGTGTGCACAGAAGAAATTGCCCAGCGGATTATAATGCCCGACAAAATATTTCGCCAGATAGGACTTTATATCTGTTTTATAGCCGGAAAAATCATCCAGGTGTTTCTGTGATAAATCAATAACCGGCAGGTTGTTCCCGGTCATAAAATCAATAAACTTCTGGTCCCATCGTTCACCTGACGTATGGTGACTGGCAATGTAAGAAGCCGGATATGAAAGAACATATAGTATTTTCTTTCTGTTGATTTTAGCGAATTCCTCTATCCTTTCAATTAATCTGCAGCTCGAAAAAATGGCAGCTTCCTTGTGTATCAGGTCCGCAGCTTCGGACATCGTGCTGCCGGTATCAACCCTTGTCTCAATACCATGTGTTTTTGATAATGCCATCAGACTCTCATATTGTTTATGAGGATTACCGGCAGCTGATCTTTCATGTGCGATCATGATCTTAAGCGCAAAATCATCTTTAAAAAGATTAAATGCCTGTTCCGGTTCACACAGCTTATAATAAGCCTGATGAGTCGGACAGGGATTAGAATTATCAGCGATTTTATTGTTCTTTATATCAACCGTAAGAAAAGGGAGTGTTGCTTCAATATGCTGAGGATGTTTTTTTACCCTGATGTTTCTCCAGGAATCAAGGTTCCTGTAATGATCATCATCATAAATATTAAATATGATGAAATCGGACGGAGTCCTTTTCTCTTCTTTCAGCATTCTCAGATAAGCCTGGTACACAGACCAACCTCCGATTCCAAAATTTCTGACAGGTTCCTGGATATGAGCAGCAAGTACTTCCTGCCAGGTTTCGTTATCACTCACCTGATGACACATGGTAAAACTATTGCCGTATGTATTAATCCGGCATGGTTTGTCCATGTAGTTCGACATTATCCTCTCCCCATCAGTTCCTTTGAAGGTATAGACGGACCATGAATTATTGATCCCGTCCCTGAAAGAATTATTGTTGACCAACCATCCAAATTCACTGTGAAATTTCGAGAATGGAAATAATTTACCTGAAAACCATCCATCAACCTCTTCCCTTGTATATAGAATTTTGCCCAGGTATTCTTTTATATTCTCAGCATCCGCCAATGAATTTAATGAACCATGCAATGCCTTATTAATGAATGGCATTCCAGCAATAACTGATGAAGTTCTGGCAATAAATTTTCTTCGTTTCATAAGCAGGTTATTTATACAACTATTTTTTTGGGTTTGGAACAGGCATTTGTGCATTTACATCTTCACGCCACCTCTTTAACTCGCCAGACAATTTCATTGTTACTGCTTCCAGGCTGTCAGCCAGGTTGACCGATTCGCTTATGTCATTCTCCAGATCATATAATTCATATGCAGAATTACCTCCTTCCAGTATGCTCTTTTCATACCATTCAATAAGTTTCCATTTACCGCTTCTGACTGCTCCTGATGGCGGTCCGTTATGGTAGTGCGGATAGTGCCAGTAAATATTCCTTTCAGGTAAGGGAACTCCTGTTTTAAGATAAGTAAGCAGGCTTATTCCATCAACAACGGGTTTATTCTCTGCACCTGTTAATTCGCAGAAAGTGGGCATAAAATCAACTGATGTTACCACTTCACCACTTACCGAACCTCCTTCAATCACTCCCGGCCACCTTATTATCAATGGTACACGGATACCGCCTTCATATAACCAGCCCTTCCCATGTCGAAGGGGTGTCTGTTTTGCATCGCTTTCCAGCCCTCCGTTGTCTGAGAAAAAAACAACCATCGTTTTCGATGCCAGATTATTCTCATCTACGGCATCCAGTATTTTCCCGATATTCATATCCATTCTCGACAGCATTGAGGCAATGACAGGATTATTCTGAGGCTTGTCGCTTCCTGCAGTATTTTTCCACCGGTCTATCGCTTCAGCTTTTTCCATTAGCGGATTATGGATCGCACTGAAGCTTACAAATAGAAAGAATGGATTACCGGCATTTTCCTGAATGAATTTTACTGATGTGTTCCCGATAGAATCTGATTTATGAGCATCCTTTTCCGGATTATCACTCCTGTTCGGTTTGTCAATGACAAAATGTTGGTCGAAGCCCTGTTTGTCAGGATTGAACGGGAGGCTTTCGGGTCCGAATTTTGTCACACTGAGGTGCCATTTGCCAAATATTGCTGTTTTGTAACCCTGCTCCCTGATGACCTCAGCCAATGTTACCTCCTCAAGTGGTAAAAATTTTTGCCACTCAGGTTGTGAAAGAGGATAATCGTTTCTGTTATTTCCGGCTATAAAATCAGTCAGGTGCAATCTCGCCGGATATTTTCCTGTCATAATACTTGACCGGGTCGGAGAAGAAACGGAACACGCAGCATAGGCATTGGTGAAGCGAATTCCTTCTGCTGCAAGACGATCTATGTTCGGTGTACGATAATAGTCACTGCCGTAAACACCTGTCTGTGACCATCCAAAATCATCAGCAAGGATGAAGATAATGTTCGGCTTTGGTTCTTCTTTCTTACAACCAGGACCAATGATGGCCGATACACCAATTGCTAATAGTGGAACTTTGATTTTTGTTTTCATCATGAAATGATTAATGTTATTACATACAGTTGCCGGGTGCCGTTCTCACTGATACCTGAAACCAAAATCTGATTGTTCTGCCGGTTCCAGCACGGAGCAGGATCGATCCTCAGGTCATTTTGATATTTACCTTTATTAATACCTTCTGTTCTGATCCAATGACCATCTGTAAGACGGATAATAGTATAATAGTTCTTGTCTTTCTGACTGAAACCATTTACTAACCACTCACCGTTTGGAGATAAACTAATATCTCCCTCCGGATTTGGTATTGCATCACGTGTACCGATAGAGCCAACAATTTCTCTCTTAAAAACATCATAGATCACCTGCTTATCATCCAGACTTCCCATAATCCGGCTGCCGATATTCCATTCCGGATGACCTCCAATATGCCTATGGCCGACAAACAAACCGGTACCGTCGGCATTTATGTTACAGGCTGCATTAATACGTTTGTCCCTGTCACTGCCTGCTTCCCAGCCTGCCCGGACGAAAAAATAAATCAGCTTACCCTCCCGGTTCCATAAAGTGTGGTTGATAAAAAGCGGCATTCCCTTAGCTGCAAATCCGGCTTTTTCCAGTTCATCTTCCAGTCTTGCAAATGAGACTAATAATTTTTTTCTCCCGGATCTGATATTGACGATAAAAATGCCATCATTCTCCGGCGCTGAAATCCCTTCTGTCCAGTCAGTAGCTCCCATGTATCCGGTTACAGGACGTAATCGTGCCATCCTTGCATAATTGATTGCGAGAAACGATTTTCCGGCAGGACTGACCCCTCCGTTGCCAACCGGTGTATCCCCAAATCTATATTCACGAATTCGTCTGCCTTTATTGATGTCATAAAGAACAGTGAATACCTTACCTGTTTGAGGATCTCTGTCATTGAAAAAAAACTGTGTAGCCGGTTTAACCGGATTCCAGTAAAACATAGTACCCTGTTGGAGGTTCCAGCCTAACGACTCATCAACTTTCTCAACTTTAAAGAAATCGCCGTCCATCCGGTTAAGGTTGACAAGAGTAACATCAGCTGGTTCGTGACCATCCGGTAAATGATCATGAAATGGCGTTCTTAAAGCAAGTATACGTGTCCCTGTAAGGTTCCATGGTATGGTAAGGGACTGGCCGATATAACCGAAAAAATGATGTTCAGGACCGTTTGTTATTTGTTGAATTTTTACTGAAAGCTTTTCAGTGCTAAATAATCTGATATTCTTTAAACTGAAAAGCGCCAAACCACTATTCACTGTCGTTTCTATGAATTTTCTCCGCTTCATTATTGCATTGTTTAAACAGTCCTAAACTAATCCCTTCATATTTCTTTGAAAATCAAATAATCTCTTAAAAGCGTGTTAAGCGATAAAATAATTTATTCCGTGGCTGTAAATTTTGGATTTGGAACAGGCATTTGTGCATTAACATCTTCACGCCATTTCTTTAACTCGCCAGACAATTTCATTGTTACTGGTTTCAGACTGTCAGCCAGGTTGACCGATTCGCTTATGTCATTCTCCAGATCATATAATTCATATGCAGAATTACCTCCTTCCAGTATGCTCTTTTCATACCATTCAATAAGTTTCCATTTACCGCTTCTGACTGCTCCTGATGGCGGTCCGTTATGGTAGTGCGGATAGTGCCAGTAAATATTCCTTTCAGGTAAGGGAACTCCTGTTTTAAGATAAGTAAGCAGGCTTATTCCATCAACAACGGGTTTATTCTCTGCACCTGTTAATTCGCAGAAAGTGGGCATAAAATCAACTGATGTTACCACTTCACCACTTACCGAACCTCCTTCAATCACTCCCGGCCACCTTATTATCAATGGTACACGGATACCGCCTTCATATAACCAGCCCTTCCCATGTCGAAGGGGTGTCTGTTTTGCATCGCTTTCCAGCCCTCCGTTGTCTGAGAAAAAAACAACCATCGTTTTCGATGCCAGATTATTCTCATCTACGGCATCCAGTATTTTCCCGATATTCATATCCATTCTCGACAGCATTGAGGCAATGACAGGATTATTCTGAGGCTTGTCGCTTCCTGCAGTATTTTTCCACCGGTCTATCGCTTCAGCTTTTTCCATTAGCGGATTATGGATCGCACTGAAGCTTACAAATAGAAAGAATGGATTACCGGCATTTTCCTGAATGAATTTTACTGATGTGTTCCCGATAGAATCTGATTTATGAGCATCCTTTTCCGGATTATCACTCCTGTTCGGTTTGTCAATGACAAAATGTTGGTCGAAGCCCTGTTTGTCAGGATTGAACGGGAGGCTTTCGGGTCCGAATTTTGTCACACTGAGGTGCCATTTGCCAAATATCGCTGTTTTATAACCCTGCTCCCTGACGACCTCAGCTAATGTTACCTCCTCAAGGGGTAAAAATTTTTGCCATTCGGGACGGGAGAGAGGATAGTCATCCCTCCAGTCGGGACGGGAAGGATTTATAGTTCTGTCAGTTCCCGGAATAACATCAGTCAGATGCAATCGTGCAGGGTATCTTCCTGTCATAATGCTTGCCCTGGTCGGAGAAGAAACGGTACAGGCTGCATAAGCATCAGTGAAACGGATTCCTTCCGCCGCCAGACGATCTATGTTCGGGGTACGATAATAGTCACTTCCGTAAACACCTGTCTGTGACCAGCCAAAATCATCGGCAAGGATAAAGATTATGTTCGTCTTGGGTTCTTCCTTCTTACAACCCGGACAGATATTGGCCAATACTCCAATCGCTAATAGAGGAACTTTAACTCTTGTATTCATAGCGAAATTATTAATGTTATTATATACAACTGCCGGGTCCCGGATCAATAAAATTTTACCCAAACCACAGAAACACAAAGCACCTCGCCGAAGTGATGCTCTCTAATTCGGATAATTCCTTATATTTTTGATAATATATTTTATGACTATCGGCAATCATGAATAATAAATTGCAAATCGCTTGAAAATCAAT
>CAZKMH010000208.1:0-6757 GCA_964553395.1 uncultured Rikenellaceae bacterium
CAATACTGCTTATCTCGGTCACTTCCAGGTCGGCAAAGATCGCCTGCACCTGTTTCCTGGCGTTATTTATTCTTCCGTCCATACAGACACAACCGAGAGCTTCAATCTTGTTTATCTGACCTTCCATTCCCAGAACTTTCTGAAGGTCTTCCAGGTTAAAAGCAACACCCTGATCGATCATTCCCTTGCCTTCCCCGAACCTTTTGGATATTGAGAACGTGTATTCTTTACCTTCACTTCCTGTTATCCTGAATGGTGACCCTTCAGGTATATTCCTTGCAAGCAAAGATCCGATCTGAACTGTTCCCTTCTCAACATCAGTCCCCATGAGTTCCTGTTCCGGAAGGTATCTCTGCATTGCTTCGTCCTTATAACCGATCAGCAAAATCTGGTGAGAGGAACCATTTGGATCCTTCCAGTCAGGAAATTTAACCTGCAGGATTCCGGTCAGGTGCCGGACTGCATCAAATGTTTTCGATTCCGCAAGTAGATTCACATAATTTTCAGGGAAACAGGGAGTATTATTAACTGAATAAAAATCAATGAGATTCGTGCCCTTTGGGAATATATAAAGATTCAAGCCCTGCTCACGCATAATCTTGCGGGTTTCATTTTCACTCGCCTTGCTGAGAGAATAGATCGCTACTGCAACGGTGCTTGCGATCACAACTGTAAGGAGGATTATAAGGGAATTTACCTTCCTGTATAATAGTTCTTTTATTATTAATCTGAATGGATTCATGTTAATGTTTTCTGTTTTTACGGAGAATATAGATCGTCAGAACTGTGACCACCAGCAAAATAATCGTACCGGTTATCATAAACGAAACTCCAAGAGATTTATCTTCTTTCATCACCATAATTTCCGGCTGGTACCTGTTGAGACCGTCTCTCTGATCTGTGAGCCATTTCGGCAACGGCCTGTTTCCCAGAGTGTCAAATGTGATGGTGTCCTGCTTCATCAACGATGCTCAAGGGAAGGATTAGCATCAATTATACCGTTAATAAGAGCAGGTGCCGGATTCTCCCAGTTACCTGCAAAAAGTATATCCGTACCCGGAAGATCATCCTTGATCAGGCAACTGCAATCAGCTGTGAGGAAATCAATCATCAGATTAATGTTCTCCTCCGTTATTCCTTTTGCAATCAGTGGTTCAAGAGCTTTAAGCTTCGCAAAGATCCCGAAGAGCATCGGTTGTTGAATATCCTTCAGATCGCTTTCCACGTTAAGCAGCATCGATATAAAATGCTTTTCTTCCGCGCTGGTCCTGCTCAGATCAACTATGGTGATGGTTTCCCCGAAAGGCGAAGCTTCAACAGCCTTCTTAACAACCTGCAATCCCTGTTCATCTTTTTGCGGATCCCCGGTTTTAAGGTAAAGCATTACACAAAGCTTGCCTGCCATCAGTTCGCCTGCAATTCTTTTTCTCAAAGGTGACACGGCAATTTCATCCAGCTCTCTGAAGGCATTGTACTTCCCAAAAAGTCTGTTATTATAATACAGGGCATAATAAGGCCGGTCAATATCTTTCTTCAGAATGTTTCTGAACTGAATATTGGCCGATTTGATTTCAGCACTTATCTCTGAGTTATGCTGTTTTACCGTTTCACTTATTGTATCCTTATGGTAATATGCCAGAACATACTCATTTGGCAGTGCGTTAAGAAGCACCCATTCTGATACTTTTGTAGTGCATGCCAGGCTCAGAATAGCTGACGAAATGAGAATTTTTATATATAATGGCCTCATTATCTGAAAATTTACCTCATTGCTACATTTTCTTCAATCAGTTCTATTCCTGATAAGATCGTATTCCCCTTTACCGGAGTCAGGTCAATCTTCAGGTTTTTTCCGGCTTTAATTCCTGCAAATGACCTGATGATCTCTTTATCTGTTTTACCTGCCTCTTTAACTATATCAAAGTTTTCCAGGACTGTTCCATTCTGAATCCGTACATTAAAAACACGTTCGCCCGGTTGTTTGTCTTCAAGTTCCGAGAAATACAGATTAACTCTGTAAGAAGCTTCAGGCGCATCCGGTTCAAATGAGAGGGCGATATCCAGCGACCTCAGTCCGCCAATTGCGCTTGAGCTTACCCATGGAGTATTTTCAGAAAGAACAGAGATAGGCTCCTTCCTTATCATATAGTAATTCACAGTATCAATTACTACAGGAATTCCCGGTGCAGCACCTCCTACAAAGGGGAATTCTATCCACAGGGTTTTATTATCAGAAGTTCTGTCACCAGGTGCATTCAGGTTTAGTCCGAACTGTTTGATCCTTTTTCCGCTCCATTTATAGTTGCTGTTCGTCCAGTAGGTCATCCAGGGCATATTTACGAGCGCAAGGGAGGTCTGGTTCTGGTAGGCACACTGGCATGTTCTTGTATAATCAGGGGAATTCAGAACCCCGTCGGCAATGATTAAATTAGTTGAACAGCCGGGTTTCCATCCCCCAAGGCTTCCGGTACCTTCAAAAGCATTAAGATTTACAAATCCTGCCGAAGCAGACCGGAATGTCAGAAGATGCTCACTTGCAGCCACAATACCGCATCCATATTCACGCTTGAATGTCCACTTCAGATCCTCGCCGGTTATAGGATCCTTTTCAAGAATCGGATCACCTGTAAGGAGATAAAAACCTTCTCCATTGGTATAGATCTTATCATTATGTATGATGGGGGGATTGGCGTACCTGACGGCTTTGTCCCATATCTTCTCTCCTGTACTAACGTTATATGTAATCATCCTGCTGCCATCTTCCCCGTTCAGCATATCGCGTGAGGGTCGCGTCGCCTGCAACAGCAGCTTATGCCCGGAGGAATATCCGAGCCATGTTCCGAATACATCATTTGTTACTTCATTGATAATTTTCCCTGTCCTTATATCTATATAAAGCAGCCTTGATCCCTGCGGTGGAGCCTCTCCCCTTCTTCTGAGTTTAGTTTCAAGGTACTGCGGCAGCTTGTCGAGGCAGAACAGAATGTCATCTCCAACGATCACAGAGTTATGTATAAAACCGTGATTGCCTTTTATGCTCCACAGCTTTTTACCCGTAAACCTGTCCAGTACAACGAGTTCCTGACTTGCAGTAAGATTGTAATCGGTGAATTTAGGATTTTTGATTTTTATTGAATCATTCTCCATACCGGGAAACTCTGAGAAATTGTTGCCAAGGATCAGCAGATCCTCGTATACTCCTATATACCCGAGCTCTTCGGTACTTTCTTCACCTGTTGTGAATGTTTTCACAATATCTCCGGTTTTGATATCAAGTAAATTACATTTGTCGCCTTCAATCACATAAACATATTCCCTGGTTGCAATAAAATTAGTACCTCTTGCATTGGACCCTGGCAAATGCACCTGGTTATACTTGGTATCAAGCGGATTTACTTCATCATACGATTCATCATAATAAACCAGCCAGGAGTCATCCATTAAATTATCAAAGTTCCTTCTCCAGAGCACTCTCCCGGTATAGACATCGCGTGCACTGATGCCGGTGACACTTTCAATTATCAGCCGGCCATCTATTACCTGTTCCCCGGGTCCGTGACCATGCCTTGGAAGGACATCCAGGTTTGAATTACCGCCGAACCACAGAATTCCAAGCGGAGCTTTTACCAGATCATCATCCGATTTAACAGTATTTGCTATATCTCCGTAATTATGTGTCCAGCTTGCAGTTCCCTCCAGGGCTCCGCTCCTGGTGATCATAGCATAATCTTTCCCCATTGCAGCTTTTGCACCATCAAAATTCATTGCATCAAATGCTTCAGCCAGAGTATTCTGAGCTTCTCCTTTTATCTTAATCAGAATTTTGCCATCATATGGCCGGGTGGATTCGTATAGCATACCCAGGAAATCGTTGTCGAATCCGTAATCTTCATTTATAATGGTGAGTGATGAAAAATATTTTGGAAGAAGCGTTCCGGATTTTTCATATTGAAGGAAACTCAGGCGGTCTGCGCCTACACCCAGATTGTCGAAATATGCCCTTAAACAGGCTATTCTCTGAGGATCCTTTTCGTAAGAAATTATATTAAAAGACGTTTTTGAGACCAGCCCTTTCAGCAACTTAATATCTGTTCCGAATATTAATGCATATCCTCCGGTTCCTTCTGTCGTCTTTAAAATTCTTTTCGCAACACCGGAATTTCCTTTTATAATCTTTTTGACGTCCCGATGGTCAGTAACTCTCATTACCGGTTTATCGCCATATACCCGGATTGTTCCGTCACTTGTTACTGCTATAAGCTTGCCATTTGAAGCAACGAGTCGCTCGATGATTTTCTCAGAAGAATACCTCCAGATCAGTTCGGGTTTTTCCCCGCTGATTCTTAGAACGCTTATCCCGGTACTGTCTGCTGCATAAAGGCAATCTCCTGCTTTGATCATGTCGTTTGTTGCAGGGATATCTGCGGTCCAAAGGGTATCGAGCTTATTATTTGCATCCAGATTGGCTGCTATGATGTTCGTTCCCGAAAAGTAAACCGTATTTCCGTCAATAACCGGATAACCTAAAGGATATGGTCCGATCCTGTTACCTGTTTTAGAATCATACATAACAGTTGCCCGGTCGCGATGGTGGTTAAAAAAGACCCTGTCGTTGCCACATGAAAATGCACCGCCTGTTTTACCGCTGGCTGCAAGATGGTAATAGAGCTCCTCTCCTGTTCCTGTATCAAAAGCAGCAGGGACAGAACGCCCGCCTGCAACAAGAAGCTTATCACCGGAAATGGTAAAGGATCCCTGTGGGGCAACATCAGCAAATGCAGGAGAACGATGTGGCTGGAGAATATAGTTGCTGCCGGTTCCTTCATTTTTCCAGACTATTTTACCGTCTTCGGCATTTATAGCATAAATAAATGTCCCCATCATCGGGAAGATGCCTGCAGCAGTGTAAATAATATCGTCTTTGATGACGATGCCACCCCTTGCAGGCCACATGGATATAAACCGTTTGTTGCCCAGCAGCTTGTTGGCAGCCGGAGCAAGAGTGATTTTCCATACAAGTGAGCCGTTTTCTGCATTAAGACAGTAACAATTGCCGTCATCGCTCGTAAAATATATTTTATCCCTGTTTGCCGCCAATGGCATTCTGACGGGACCATCTGTATAATATGTCCAGAGCTCTTCACCTGAATTTAAATCCAGTGCGACCACCTTATCCTGATCATTGAAACCAATAAATATCTTATTCCCGGCAACAATTGGCTCAAAGATCCTGTCAAAATCCATAAGGTCCTGATTGAGAGGATCGTCCCATACGGGTACTCTGGGCAGATAAACTGCCTGCCACTGGAGATAAAGCTGATCGGCCAACTGTTCGGTAGTTGATGCCGAACGGTTATGACTGTAACGCCACATAGGCCAGTCGTTGGCCATTAGCTGCATGGAATTTAATATCAGCGTTGTCAGGAACAGGGTAGAAAATTTGTTCATAATGTTTCCGGATATATTTTAATTCGCAGAAATTTCAAAAACTAAAATTTATATTCTGCAAATTTATAAGGTATTACGGTTTCAAAAAGATAAAGAAAGTTAAATTACATACCTGCAGCATAAAAACTGCTGAATATGATATCAGCCCTGCAAAGATAACTTATTTGTCCAGCTCAATTGCTGCGAGGATAAACGGCGCTACTCCTTTTGTATCGTTATCGAAACGTTTCTCATTGACATAGTATTCATATGTTCCATCCCTGTAGGGATTCCCGCCGAGTCCGCATCCGCCACAGATATTACGGATTGTCACAAGTCCTTTATCGTCCACGGTCACAAGCTCCTTAATGATCCCGTCAAAAGCACTGCCGGCTATTTCCCTGAATTTTTCATCAAGGTATCCCAGTCTGGATCCCTTTGCGAATACATAGGTGAACATTGCCGATCCTGATCCTTCAAGATAGTTACCTTCTCTCCCGCCGTGATTAAGCACCTGGAACCAGATGCCCGATCGCGGATCACGGACCTTAAGAAGAGCATCGCAGGTCTTCTGAAGGATTGTAATCAGATCATTCCTGTCGGGATGTTCGGCTGGAATATATTCCAGGATGTCGAGGATTGCCATAGTGTACCAGCCCATCGCGCGGCTCCACGGGTAGTGTGACTGTCCGGTTTCGGGATCACACCACTTCTGCTCGCGGCTCTCATCCCATGCGTGCATAAGGAGTCCGGTAGAGGGTTCAAGAGTTTTTTCGTAGATCATCTTTGTCTGGGTTGTGGCAACATCATACCACTCATGTACATTGAACTCTTTGGCATACTGAACCATGTAAGTCGAGCCCATGAAGATCCCGTCGAGCCACATCTGCCATGGATAAATCTTCTTATGCCAGTAACCTCCTGAATTTGTTTTCGGGTGAGTTTTGAGCTGTTCTATAAAATTATCGAGCGCTATTTTATATTTCGGATCAGGATTTCTCTTGTAAACGGTTATAACATTCCGTCCGGGAAAGATCCTGTCGAGGTTATATTCCGTAAGTTTGTAATCCGTAACCGAACCATCCTGATGCACGAAGTAATTGACCCAGTCCTCCATATACTTTGAATATTTCGGGTCGGTGTTTCCCAGTCTGTCTATCGCCATGCCAAGGAATGCGACGTCGTAAGCCCATTTTGGCCTGCCGCTTACAAAGTTAATGAGGCTGTCAGCCTGGGTTATGACAGTATTTGCCATTTTCACTGACCATTTCTCATCCGCTGCCTGCCCGGTTTTAGGGGCGTTCCCCCTGCATCCTGAAAACAAAATAGA
>CAZKMH010000209.1:0-3533 GCA_964553395.1 uncultured Rikenellaceae bacterium
GAACAGGGAGAAAGGAAAGATTATTGTGGATTTCAGTAAATAGACTTTTAATACCCAAGGAGTACCAATGGCAAATAATTACTTCAATTTTAAACAGTTCACAATAAACCAGGACAAATGCGCCTTCAAGGTAGGCACCGACGGGGTGCTGCTCGGAGCATGTGCCGATGTCACAGGAGTTGCTGAAATACTCGATATCGGTACCGGGACAGGACTGATAGCTATGATGCTTGCCCAGCGGAGTATTGCCGAAATTACTGCAATTGAACCTGACAATGATTCATTTGAACAGGCGTTTGATAATGTCCGGAAAAGTAAATGGCACAACAGGATAATGGTAATAAACAGTGATCTTCAGAATTTCAGTCCTGGCAATGCCAGATATGATCTTATAGTAACAAATCCACCATACTTCACTGATTCCCTGAGGAATCCCAATCCGGGAAAAGCTGCAACAAGGCATAATGTTAATCTTGATACTTCCGATATGCTAAGCGGGGTAATTCGTTTGCTTGGTGATAATGGAAAATTTCAGGTTATTATGCCATATGTTGAGGGTAATATTCTTATTGCCGAAGCCCGGGAATATGAGTTATTCTGTAATAGTATTCTGAAGATCAAGCCATTGCCAACATCGGAAGTCGGGAGGTTGATCCTTACATTTTCAAGGCACCGGCTGAAACCGGCAGAGAAATTCCTTACCATCGAATACGGTAAAGTGCATAAATTCACGGAAGAGTATATCAATCTGACGAGGGATTTTTATCTGAAGTTTGTACTTCCTCTAAAGGTGCTAAGTCTAAGGCCGCTAGCTTTGCTGGATTTGTAATCCGTGCCAATACCCCACCTCGCTGGCGCGGATTTGTAACCAGGGGTGCCCGCTGGCGCGGATTTGTAACCAGGGGTGCCCGCTGGCGCGGATTTGCAATCCGTGCCAATTCGCACGCACCGCTGGCGCGGATTTGCAATCCGTGCCTTTCAAAAAAGCAGGCTGCTAATTCTTACAGGTCTTTTTTGGCACCGATTGCAAATCGGCGCCAGCAAAGGGGCAAAGTCAAACCCCGCTGGTGCGGATTTGTAATCCGGGCCTTCCAAATAAAACAAGATGCTAATTCTTACAGGTCTTTTTTGGCACCGATTGCAAATCGGCGCCAGCAAAGGGCCTTCAACAAAACCCGCTGGCGCGGATTTGCAATCCGTGCTAATACCCACCTTACATTGTTGTTTTTTCTTTTTATTTATCACTTTTTTTTTGTATCTTGGTTATTTAATACCTCGTGCTATGTCAGGTAAATATAAAATCTGGGATCAGTCTAAACCTTATTTCCTTACACTTACTGTTGTTGACTGGATTGATGTTTTTACCAGAAAAAGCCACAAATTAACAATCATAGATTCGCTTGATTATTGTCAAAGAGAGAAGGGATTAGTACTATTTGGATATTGTTTAATGCCAAGTCATCTCCATATGATAGCAAGAGCGGAAAAGAGTTTTACACTATCAGAGATTCTTCGTGACTTTAAGAAATTCACTTCTAAAGCTATTATTAAACAGATAATTGATGAACCTGAAAGTAGAAGGGATTGGATGATTCAGCATTTTACCAAAGCTGAAGTGAATCTAAATGGTGTGATAAATTATAAATTTTGGCAAGAAGGGAATCATCCCGAAGAAATAACATCTAACCGGTTCTTTGACGAGAAACTTGAATATATTCATAACAATCCCGTTGAAGAGCTGATAGTTGAAAGGCCTGAAGATTATTTTTTCAGCTCTGCCAGAAATTATGCAGGGCTCAACAACTATCTTGATATTGTCTTAGAATCAGTCAGGCAGATTACTTACAAATAGAAATTTAAACATAGTTATTGAGGTTTCCACCGCCCGCTGGCGCGGATTTGCAATCCGTGCCAATTCGCACGCACCGCTGGAGCGGAATTGCAATCCGTGCCTTTCAAAAAAAGCAGGCTGCTAATTCTTACCGGTCTTTTTTGGCACCGATTGCAAATCGGCGCCAGCAAAGTATGATCTCTTCGCTTGCGCGGTTTTATAATCCGTGCCTTCCAAATAAACCAGGATTTCCTCTTTGTAAGTTTTTCCTAAAAGTCTCCTTTAAAATGTATCTTTGTTAAGAACCAAAAAGTATT
The DNA here is from genome assembly GCA_964553395.1 of uncultured Rikenellaceae bacterium. Lineage (GTDB taxonomy): Bacteria > Bacteroidota > Bacteroidia > Bacteroidales > VadinHA17 > LD21. The sequence continues at coordinate 2,149 of CAZKMH010000209.1, forward strand.
AATAATCTTCACCAGGGTACCCAAATGCCGGAAAACCAGAAATATGCGGAGACTCCGCTGATGAAACAGTATTATTCCGTTAAGGCTAAACACCCGGACGCAATACTGCTTTTCAGAGTTGGTGATTTTTATGAAACTTTTGGTGAAGATGCGATCAAAGCATCTGAGATCCTGGGAATAACGCTTACCCGAAGAGCTAACGGATCGGCCTCATTTGTTGAACTCGCCGGATTCCCGTACCATGCTCTGGATACTTATCTTCCCAGGCTGGTGAGGGCAGGACAGCGTGTAGCAATCTGCGAACAGCTTGAAGACCCGAAACTGACGAAAAAGATCGTTAAAAGGGGAATTACAGAGCTTATAACTCCTGGTGTATCGCTCAACGAAAATGTACTGAATCACAAGGAAAACAATTTCCTTGCTGCCGTACATATTGATAAAAAGGTTGCCGGCGTTTCATTCCTTGATATTTCAACAGGTGAATTCCTGGCAACAGAAGGGAACCTGGAATATATTGACCAGATGCTGAATAACTTTCAGCCTAAGGAAGTGCTTTACGAAAAAACGAAGAAAGAGCTTTTTCTGGAAAGCTTCGGCACAAAATTCTACACATATAAACTTGACGACTGGATCTTCACCCCCGAAGCAGCGAATGACCGTCTGCTTAAGCAATTCGAGACCAGTTCATTAAAAGGATTCGGCGTACAGAATATGGCTTTCGGGGTAATAGCTGCCGGTGCCATTCTTTACTATCTCGATATCACCCAGCACGAACAGCTTGGACATATTACAGGACTGGCAAGGATAGATGAAGAGAGGTACGTCTGGCTCGACAAGTTCACTGTGAAAAACCTTGAGCTGTTCCATTCACCATATGAAGGAGCCAGGACACTCATTGATGTCATGGACCGTACCATATCACCGATGGGTGGAAGGCTGATGAAACGATGGATATCACTGCCCCTCAAAGATATCCAACCAATCAATGAACGGCTGGATATCGTTCAGCATCTGGTAGAAAAAGTTGCATTCAGGGTTGAGATCTCAGCGTTAATCAGGCAGATCGGCGATATTGAACGGCTTGTCTCAAAGGTTGCTGTTAACAGAATAAATCCAAGGGAGGTTGTACAGCTAAAGAGAGCGCTCAGGGCTATTGATCCTCTGAAGTCATTATGCAACAATAGCGGATGCCCTCCACTTGCACAGCTTGCCGAGCAGCTGAATCCATGCAAGATTCTCGCCGACAGAATAGAGCATGATATCAATAACGATCCTCCCATTCAGATCAGCCGGGGAAACATTATCGCAAAGGGAGTCTCTTCAGAGCTTGATGAACTTCGTACAATCCTCTACAGCGGAAAGGATTATCTTGCAGATCTTCAGAA
>CAZKMH010000209.1:3543-6723 GCA_964553395.1 uncultured Rikenellaceae bacterium
AAGCTATAATAATGTTTTCGGATACTATATTGAAGTAAGGAATACACATAAGGACAAGGTCCCACCGGAATGGATACGGAAGCAGACACTGGTCAATGCAGAACGCTATATAACTGAGGAACTTAAGGAATATGAGAATAAAATACTAGGAGCCGAAGAAAAAATAATTGATCTTGAAACCAGGTTGTTCAACGATCTTGTTCTTGTTATCCTTGAGTATATACCACCTGTTCAGCTTGATTCCGTACTGGTTGGCAGGATCGACTGTCTTCAATCTTTTGCTGTCCTTTCAGCAGAAAGCAACTATGTCAGGCCGCTGCTTGATGATTCCGGAAAGCTGGAGATAAGCGACGGCCGGCATCCTGTTATTGAAAAGCAGTTGCCTGCCGGCGAAACCTATGTTCCTAACGACCTGGTGCTCGACACTGAAGAACAGCAGATAATAATCCTCACAGGCCCGAATATGTCAGGCAAATCAGCTTTGTTGCGCCAGACTGCCCTTATTGTCCTGATGGCACAGACAGGCTGTTTTGTACCTGCAAGGGCAGCAATGATCGGGATAGTTGACAAGATATTTACCCGTGTGGGGGCCTCGGACAATATAAGTCTGGGCGAATCGACCTTCATGGTTGAAATGAACGAAACGGCAAGCATCCTGAATAACCTGTCCGACAGAAGCCTGGTACTGCTCGATGAGATCGGCAGGGGAACAAGCACCTATGACGGCATTTCGATAGCCTGGGCTATGGTCGAGTATCTTCACGAAAGCCAGTTAAGGGCTAAAACATTGTTTGCCACTCATTATCATGAACTTAATGAGATGGAGAATTCTTTTCCAAGGGTTAAGAACTACAATGTTTCAATAAAAGAAATGAATAACAAAGTCATATTCCTGCGTAAGCTGAAGAGGGGAGGAAGCGAACACAGCTTTGGCATACATGTGGCGAAAATGGCAGGTATGCCCAGGAGTGTGGTTAAGCGGGCTGATGAAATTCTTAAGGAGCTGGAGCAAAGTCATGATAAGCAGGAGCTTGTAAAACCAATAGCTGATCTGGCAGGTCACAGGGAAGGATTCCAGTTGAGTATTTTTCAGCTTGATGATCCGGTTCTGAAACAGATCCGGGATGAAATACTTGATCTTGACATTGATAATCTCACCCCGGTTGAGGCTTTGAATAAACTCTACAACATAAAAAAATATCTTAAATAACTCTTTCATTAATTAATTTGTCCTTTTTATAATCAGAAGATCATTTCATGGTAACAGTCATCATTCCGGCCTTAAATGAAGAAAAGACAATCAGGCAGGTTATCAGCCTGGTGAGCGCTTCTCAGTCAGTAAGTGAGGTACTGGTTATTGACGATAAATCGTTCGATAACACAATTAAACAGGCAAGATTACCTAAAGTGCGAATTTATACCAGTCCGGTTATGGGTAAAGGAGCATCGATGCGGGATGGCATGCTCCTTGCAAAGAACGAGGTACTGGTTTATATAGATGCCGATATTCTTACCTATCCTCCAAATATAATTGAGCTCTTATCAGATCCGATCATTAATGATGAAGCTGATTTCGTCAAATCGTACTTTGACCGTCAGGCGGGAAGGGTAACGGAACTTGTTGCAAAGCCTCTTTTAAGTATACTTTTCCCTGATCTGGCAAAGTTCTCCCAGCCGCTGAGCGGTATGATCGGATGTAAAAAAAGCCTGCTTAAAAAAGTTGAAATAGAAAATGATTACGGGGCTGATATAGGTATCCTGCTGGATATGTATTCATTGGGTGCCAGAATAAAAGAGGTGAATATCGGTTATATTGAAAACCGGATGCAAACCTGGGAACAACTGGGGAAAATGTCAAGAGAGGTTTCAAGAGCTATCCTGAAACGGGTTAAAAATATCGGTACGAAGAATCTTGAGACCCTTGAGAATATCAATATTATCAGATCACAAATGGATTATGCTATAAGAGAGAGTTTGATCGGAATGGAGAAAATGATAATCTTTGATATGGATAACACCCTCCTTGAAGGGAGTTTCATCACAACCGCTGCGGAAGCATTTGATTTTAAAGATGATCTTATTAAAATAGTCACTGAATATAAAAATCCATACACACGCACAAAATCAATTGCAAGATTATTGAAAAACAGATCCCTGGAAGAGATACTTAATGTTACAGATAGTATTAAAATAATAGATGATGCTGAATATGTTATAAGGAAATTAAAAAAGAATGGTTATATCTGTGGTATTATAAGTGACAGTTATGATGTAGTTACGAACCACATAAAGAACAAACTTAAAATGGATTTCTCAATTGGAAATGAACTCGAGTTTTCCAGGAGTATTGCAACCGGTGAAGTAAAAGTACCATCCGCTTTTATGAAAAATCAATTAAGTAAATGTAATCATGATTTCTGCAAATCGAATGTTCTTTACCAACTGGCAGAAAAATATAAGATTGATATTAAAAATACTATCGCTGTAGGGGATAGTGAAAACGATATATGTCTTATAAAAGAAAGTGGCATTGGAATATCTTTCTGTTCCGAAAATAAATATCTGAATCTGGTGGCTGATCAGATTATTTCCGAAAGATCTTTTATTAAAATTCTTGATATCGCTTATTAATTTTCTGAATCAGACTATCTCTTTCTGGTTATGTGAGTTAACAAATAAGATTGTACCAATTTCATCATATCCGTTTATAACAGAATCACCTCTTTGTTTTAAACCCTGTGGATTGAAACCGATCATTGTCAGTGCTGCCGGAGCAGATCTTTCATTTATCATGCTTTTTAAAGTCATTCCGGGTTCTACGGTAATTATTTCAATATTTTTTTCCGTTATCGGAAGCCGTCCGGTTCGCACCAGTTCAGTGAGCATCAATTTAGTTTCTTCACATTGTTCCGGATTGCAGGTCTCGAATACCTTAATATTAGATCTTCTCCAGTTCGAATGGCCTGAAATGATGAAACTCAGGAGGATGATCAGGCTCGAATTCTCAGGATACTGGCTGTCTAACCATATATGTATCCCATTCCTGAAATTCATATCCTTTCTGCTGGATGCAAGAAGACATATGTCAAAATTACCAGCTTTAATAAGTTCGATATTTTCAACGATCTCTTTAAGATTTTCAGGATTTTCCTTATTATATTCAAAAATCACCATATTGTT
>CAZKMH010000210.1:0-1155 GCA_964553395.1 uncultured Rikenellaceae bacterium
TTTTGTAAGATCCCGCCATGTACCATCCTTATTTATATTAGGTGTGGAAAAATGATTATTGAATACTCTTCCGCCGCTGCCCGGATTGATTTCCCTGTCGGTGTTCCCATAAAGCTGATGAAAAAATTGAATGCTGTCGTATAATCCCATTGCCATCATCCAGGTCTGGTCCCTGTAATATCCCGATCTCCAGTCTCCATCCCTGAATTGCTTGGCCATTGCGATCTGCACGATCTCCTTGCCGTCACCGAAAATTCCGAATTTGGCTTTACCGGTTAAAACTTCACGCCGTCCGATTATGCTCAGATTACGGCTCAGGTTTGCAAGACGGTAGTCTGCAAGGATCTTTTTTTTATTCATATATTGGTCGGGAAGTATATTTTGTTTCTTCATTTACAAATAGTTTAATTGTTTCGGTTAAACATCAAACATTAAACAAATTACTGACCCTGTTGTTTACACCATAATATGGAAATGATGATTATCTTTGTATTAAATCAGTTACAATGTTCATAGAACTTTTACTCATAAGCGCAATTTTACTTGTTATCTCATTCGCAGGTATGGGAATAAGGATGATTTTAAAACCCGGCACCCGGTTTCCCGAAACACATATAAGCCGGAATAAAGAGATGCAGAAAAGAGGTATTACATGCGCTCAGAAAACCGATATTGGCTGTCTCCTCTCAGAGAGTAGGGAAGGATGTGCCACTTGCGGTAAAGTGAGGGTTTAATAACAGGTCAATCCCCGGATTCCGTAATATATTTTTTCAGATTTTCCGAAGTCCACGTCTGCAGGTTGCCTGAATCGTCAGAATAAATCAGGAATGCCTCATACCCGGGATGGCGGCCCAGAAACTCAATTGTTTTATCCTTACCCATCACCATACAGGCAGTTGCAATCCCATCTGCAGTTGCACAGTCGGAAGCAAGAATCGTCGCACTCAAAAGCTGATTTTTTGCCGGATAACCTGTTTTCGGATCAATAGTATGGGAATATTTGACGCCATTTTCAACATAGAATTTCCTGTAATTGCCTGATGTTGCCAGCGACCTGTCTTTCATCTTTATAATAGCCTGAAGGTCGTTTCCGGGGACCATGTTATTATCAGTTGGCCGGTCGATTCCGATTTTCCACATATCACCTCCCTTATC
>CAZKMH010000210.1:1255-6683 GCA_964553395.1 uncultured Rikenellaceae bacterium
CGAGTCAGGTCCGAAACCCCAGGCTTTCACAAGCGGACCCACTGTTACATCGAATGCTCCGTCAGTCTCCAGGAATATCTGCCTTGCCAGCTTAAAAATCTCAGTGAAAACCCGATCGGGAGCTGTTGTCTCATTGCGGTTTATCCGCGACAGTACTGAAGAATCCTCATACAGGGAGACCGATAAATTGAAATCCCTTAGTCTCTTTTCAACTTCAGCTTGTAAGGTGGATGCAGTTAATCCGCCCTTATTTTCAAAAACCATGTTGTAGGTAGTGCCCTGTGCAAATCCGGTGAAATTTAAATAGACCTGTTTCTCCTTACAGGAAGTCAAAAACAGAAGTAATGCCAGGATTAAATTTAATACAGTTATTCTCATTTGGCAGTAGTTTCAACTTTGTGGATCTCTGTGTCTTCTCTGTGGAACTCTGTGTAACATAAAGTATTTTAAAAACTTACACAGAACACAGAGGAGGCACAGAGAGACGCATAGATTATTTATTAAGCACCGAAATCATCGAACGATATATTCTCCTCAGGAACTCCCAGATTATCGAGCATTTTAATTACTGACTCATTCATCAATGGCGGGCCGCAGAAATAATATTCAATATCCTCAGGTTCTTCATGGTTGCTCAGGTAATTATCGTACAGCACCTGGTGTATAAATCCTGTCAAACCGGTCCAGTTATCCGAGGGCCATGGTTCTGAAAGCGCCAGATAAAATTTAAAATTGGGAAATTCCTTTTCGATTGACCTGAATTCATCTTCATAAAATACCTCAGTAAGCGACCGTGCTCCATACCAGTATGAAACCTTGCGTTTGGTTTTCAGGGTATGGAAAAGATGGAATATATGAGATCTTAGCGGTGCCATCCCTGCACCACCACCGATATAGACCATTTCCCTGTTGGTATCCTTTATATGAAATTCACCATATGGACCTGAAACAGAGACCCTGTCGCCGGGTTTTCTAGAAAAGATATAAGAAGAACATATACCCGGGGGCACCTTCATATATTGTTGCTTCTCCCTGTTCCACGGGGGAGTAGCTATCCTTATATTCAGCTTGATCAGATCTTTTTCGGCAGGATAATTGGCCATGGAATAGGCACGATATGTTTCGGTGGAATTTTTTATGCTGAAATCCCACACATTGAATTTATCCCAGTCGCATCTGTATTCATCTTCGATAATAAAATCTTTGAAAGTAGTCTCATATTTTGGCACATCGATCTGTATATAGCCTCCCGGCTCAAAATCCATCTCTGCTCCTTCCGGAAGCCTCACCACAAACTCCTTGATGAATGTTGCCACATTTCTGTTTGATACAACCTCGCATTCCCATTTCTTTATTCCCAGTACTGCCTCAGGAACTTTAATTTTCAGAGGTTCACGAATTTTGACCTGACAACCAAGCCTCCAGTTGTCGTGTTGCTCTTTGCGTGTAAAAAACCCGGTTTCGGTAGGCAGGATGGAGCCGCCTCCTTCAAGTATCTGGCACCTGCACAGTCCGCATGTACCTCCACCACCGCACGCTGACGGCAGGAATATCCCGTTATTTGAAAGTGTGGAAAGAAGGTTTGAACCCGGAGACACAACCAGATCACGATCATTTATTTGCAAACTGATATCTCCTTTCGGGGTAAGCTTGTCCCTGGCAACAAGCAGCATAACAACAAGAAGCAGAATAATTAACAGAAAGACTACTATGCTGTATAAAAGTGTAAGTGCAATTGTAACACCTAAGACCATACTATATATAAATTATATTGTAATTCCCATAAATCCCATAAAAGCTATTGCCATGAGCCCGGTAAGGATGAAAGTAATTCCCAGACCTTTAAGCGGATCCGGTACATTACTGTAGCGTAATTTTTCCCGTATCGCGGCTATCCCCACAATAGCCAGAAGCCACCCTACTCCTGAACCTACTCCGAAAACGGTTGCTTCAGCAATATTTGCATATTCTCTTTCCTGCATAAAAAGCGATGCACCAAGAATTGCACAGTTTACCGCAATAAGTGGCAGAAAGATTCCCAGCGAATTATATAACGCCGGACTAAATTTCTCGACTATCATTTCAACAAGCTGTGTCATTGCGGCAATTACTGCTATAAAAACCATAAAGGTCAGAAAGCTGAGATCAACGTCTGCGAATCCCTCTCCAAGCCATACCAGCGCCCCCTTTTTCAGGAGATATTTTTCAAGGAGGAAATTGACAGGCACGGTTATGAAAAGGACAAAAATCACCGCTACACCCAGACCGATAGATGTCCTGACAGTTTTTGACACTGCCAGGTAGGAACACATGCCCAGAAAAAAGGCAAAAATCATATTGTCGACAAAGATCGACTTGATAAATATATTGAGAAGGTTTTCCATAACTCCTGTACTCTATTTGTTCTCGATAAGACTTTTATTCCTGCTTCTCTGGACCCAAATTATGAGTCCGACAACAATAAGTGCCATCGGGGGAAGTATCATAAGCCCGTTATTCTCATATCCTGCCGAATAGATACCTGCTTTTTCAAGTACCGGGTATCCGTATATAGTTCCGGATCCCAGCAATTCCCTGAGGAATGCCACAACAATGAGAAGTATTCCATATCCGGCACCATTACCCAGTCCGTCGAGGAAAGATGGCCATGGCTTATTTGCCATTGCAAAGGCTTCCAGACGACCCATAATAATACAGTTGGTGATTATCAGTCCGACAAAGACCGACAGCTGTTTGCTGACATCGAAGGCATAGGCTTTCAGGATCTGATCCACAAGGATAACCAGCGTGGCTATTACCACCAGCTGAATAATGATCCTTATCCTGGAGGGGATATACTCACGAAGCGCTGCAATTACAACATTTGAAATTGCTACCACAATGGTAACTGACAATGCCATTACCAGGGCAGGCTTAAGCTTTACTGTCACTGCAAGAGCAGAACAAATTCCAAGAACCTGAACGGTAATAGGATTATTCTGATTAAGCGGACCTGTAAGAAGTTTAAAATTTTTTGCCGAAAAAATCGGTTCCTTTTCCTGATCGTTCATATTTTATATTCTGTTTTTTTCGAAGTAATCATTATACTTAATAAGACAGTCAAAGAGCATTTTCTCCAGTCCCTTGCTTGTAATGGTCCCGCCTGAAATAGCATCAACGCCATGCAAATTATCCGGAGTGGTTCCTCCCTTTACGATCTTAATCGATACAAATGACTCATTATCAAATAGTTTCTTTTCATGGAACATACTTTCGAATGGTGTTGTATTGATTTCTGCACCCAGTCCGGGAGTTTCTCCCTTGTGATCGAACGTAACACCGTAAATGGTATTCATGTCAGGTAACAGAGAAACATACCCGTAAATAGGGCCCCAGAGTCCCTTGCCTTCAACCGGAAATATAGTTACTGAATCACCGTTTTCAGTTAAGGCTTTGAAAACAGGAAGCGATTGTTGATCAACCGGCCTTTTTTGTTCATTCCTCAGAACCACAGTAAACGGATCAATTCCTTCAACTGTTTCACCCCTTGAATTGAGTACAAATCCTTCCTGAATATACTTACTGTAAAGCTCCACCGCATTCTCACGCGTGGCGGGCACACGGATCGATTCCAGCATGCTTTTCTTCTTCTCTATCTCCAGGTTCCTTTCCTGGGCCGGCTGTAGCAATGTTGCAGCCAGCGAGAGCAATGCTGCAACAATAACAACCATCACTGTCGAGAAGATGAAAATATACCTGTTACTGAATTGTTTCATTTTTCCTGATTATTTGGTTGCAATTACAGCCCGTTTAAGCCGTTTCTTAATATTTGATTGTACAACGAAATGGTCGACCAGCGGAGCGAACAGGTTCATCACCAGAATTGCCAGCATCACACCTTCAGGATATGCCGGATTCAGCACCCTGAAGAATACCGATAAGAACCCTATAAGAAAGCCGTATATCCATTTGCCCCTTTCGGTTTGTGCGCCCGATACGGGATCTGTTGCCATAAACACGGCACCGAATGCAAACCCGCCCATAACAAAATGATAATAGAATGGCAGTTCCATATATGGATTGGCACCGATCAGGTTAAACAACAAACCCGTTAAGAGTCCTCCCGCAAATACACTGACAATGACTTTCCAGCTACCGACACCGGTTGCGATTAAGATCAATGCGCCGATAAGTATTGCCACTTTTGAGGTTTCACCCACTGAACCTGGTATCGTACCGATAAACATATCCATTACCGATGGCAGTCTTACTGTTTCCCCCAATGCGCACATTGACAGCGGTGTTGCTCCCGAATATCCGTCAATCACATTTTGTCCGGCGGTCAATCCTTCTGTCCACACGTTGTCGCCTGTCATCCAGCCCGGATAACTGAAGAAAATAAAAGCACGTGTAAGAAGCGCGGGATTAAATACATTCATACCCGTGCCACCAAATACCTCTTTCCCCAGAATGACTGCAAAAGCTGTTGCCAGGGCGAGCATCCATAATGGAACGTCAACAGGCATTATCAACGGGATCAGAAGTCCGGAGACAAGAAATCCTTCATTTATTTCATGACCGCGCATCTGGGCAACAATAAACTCAATACCCAGTCCCACTACATAACTTACAACTATCAGCGGAAGTATCTTAATGAATCCGAACCAGAACATCTGAAGAAATGATGTAGTGATACCGATAGATTTATAATGCTGAAGACCTGTGTTATATGCACCAAAAAGGAGTGCCGGTATGAGGGCAATTATAACGACTGTCATTATCCGTTTCAGATCAATACTATCGCGGATATGAGACCCTTTGAAGGTCACTTTGTTGGAAACGAACATAAAAGCTTCGAATCCGTCAAACACTGATCTCAGCTTTTGAAACCTGCCCCCTTCTGAAAAATGGGGCTTTAGTTTATCTAATTGTTTTCTTAAGGAATCCATTCTTTTTAATACTCAATATTTAATTCATTTCCCTGATCATCAGATCCAGCCCGCTTCTGACAATCGACTGTATTTCGATCTTTGAGGGACAAATAAAATCACACAGTGCAAAATCCTCTTCTGCAACCTCATAAATACCAAGGTTCTCCATCAGTTCAATATCTTCTGCAAGTATAGCCTTGAATAGCTGCATGGGATAGATATCCATCGGAACAACCTTTTCATACTGGCCGGTGACCACAAATGCCCGTTCACCTCCATGTATATTCGTATCGGGAATATAGTTTTTCCGGGGAAGCAGGACTGACAAAAAAGTGCGCGAAAAACTTAATTTATCTGCACCGGGAGCCGCCCATCCGAAAAACTCATAATAATCACCTTCGGGAATAACCGTTATCTGTGAATCGTAATAACCAAGGAATCCATCAGCTGATAACTGCATTCCTGTCAATACATTGCCGCTGATATATCTCAGATTTCCCGGTCTGACGTTTTCTTTT
>CAZKMH010000211.1:0-6682 GCA_964553395.1 uncultured Rikenellaceae bacterium
TTAGATCTTCAAAAATCAAAAATCGATGATCCTTGTTCTTAAATCAAATGAATATCGAACAAGAACATCGATTACAGATTTTTGAATACAATAGTTTTCTAACTATTTCCCGGAATAGCTTTCCAGTATTTTTTTAAATTCAGGTTGATTCCTTAAAGGAGCCCATACGGGATCCGACTCAAGGAGTTTTGTTGAGAGAAACCCCGGAATCGAGAGGAGGTATTTTATTTTACTGATGGCTTCATCATACTGGCCGGTAATAACATAGATTTGAGCTAAATCCTGTAACAAGAATATTCCCCTGTATGCCTCCCTGGTTACAGGGAGCAATTTCACTGCCTTTTCACCGGCATCCCTTGCCTTTTCAGCAAATCCCAGTCCGGCATAGGCGATACCCAGTGAACTTAATAATCTTGGGTCGTCAGGCATAGTTTTCAATCCGGCTTCAAGGAATATGCGTGCCGAATCGTAACAAGCATGCTCTGATCCGGTATTATTCATTAAACCATAAATTGTAGCCTGGTACAGATATTTAGGTCTGTACCAAAACTGTGAATTAATTACATCATGCCTGAGCATCGATATTTCTTTCAGAGCCCCGGCATAGTCTCCTTCGTAAATATCAATCAAAACCCTTGCTTCGATAAAAAGTGAATCCGTCGAAAAATTTTCATTATTCTGTACGGCGTTTTCCAATATTTCGTTTGCCTTTCCCGGGTCACCATTCCACCTCAGATACATCTGTGATAAAAAGTAATAAGGTACAATCCATTCCGGCTTAAGTATAACAGATAAGTTATAGTATTTCTCAGCTTTAGAATAATCTCTGAGCAAATCATAGGTTTCTCCTGCATCCTCAGCTATTTCCGGCCTTCCCGGGTCAAGTTCAAAGGCTTTCTCAAATTTAGTCCTCGCAGTTTCCCAGTTTCCGGCACGGCGATGAACGGCAGCAGCCGAGTATGTAGCTAATGAATTATTAGGCTGATACTTCAATACTATTTCAAATTGTTCCAGCGCTTTAGGATAATCCAGATAACCCTGATAATAATAATTGCCTAATGCTAAATGAGCCTCAGGAAGTTCGGGGTCAATTTCAAAGGCTTTGTCGATCGCCTTTTTACTTTTTAGTAAGATATCCGGGTTACGATCCTTATAAAATAAATATTGATCAAGCAGGCAGTTGGCGATACCGGCATATGCCAGGGCAAATTCAGGATCAAGCTTGATGGCTTTCTCATATAAATCAATTGCAGTTCCGTTATCTCCCGATGAATAATTTTTCCAATAATAGTAGTTCCCCTGCAGGTAATAATTATGTGCTTCAATGTTTCCGGTAGGTTCCTTATCAATTTTCCCAATTTCTTCAGGTGTCAATACTGTTTTTAATTCAGATGCAATCTCCCGGGCTATTTCACTCTGCAGAGAAAATATTTGCTTCATTTCCCGGGTATAATCATTTGACCAGATTGGCTTATCCCGATTTGAATCAATTAATTGTATCCATATTCTTAAACTATCATCTTCGCGTCCGACACTCCCGGTGATTATATAATTTACCCTAAGCTCATTCCCAATTGTAACACTTGATTTTTGTGTGTTTCTATACTGATCTGTCGATATCCTTGATCTAACTGTAAAATTGTTTATCTTCTGAAGATTATTAAGAATCTCTTCTGTAAAACCGTCACAAAAATATAACTGTGTTGTGTCCTTACTCAGATTTCGGAAAGGAAGAACTGCAATGGTTTTTTCTCTCAGCCCGGAAGTTTTGGTAAGTCTGGGAATCTGGAAGTAACCCAGAACCGCTAAAAACAATAATGTCACTGATACAATAATAATCCTGAGTTTCAAACCCAGGGGTTTTGCTCGTTCTACTTCAGCAAATTCATTTTTGGGTGAAAAATCCTGTTGATGATATTTTTTCAAAGCTGAAATGATACCCTTGATTGAGTTTGCAACCTTGTTGATCTGATCACGATAATAAGTTTTATTGAGGTTATCCCCGGGATGATCTTCATTAATCCTCAAAGGACGGTTGACCCCTGCAGATCTATAAATAAAGTCAATACTGCGGACAGGTCCTCCAAGTTCATCTTCCAGAAGGCTTATATCGTCCGGATCGAGATCATGGATTCTGACAGGTAAAATCCTGCTTGTCACATTCCCGGTTGAAAGCCTGACATCCCGTCCGAATTGATCATCTCTCACCATTTCGTTAAAAGCACTAAACTCGTGCTTCCATGCATAGCTTTCCGGGTCACAATATGTCTGAGAAATAATTGGAATAAAGACGAGGCATTTGAGTTTATCCTTCAGGGAGGCATTAACATCATGAATCTCCAAAATTCCATCCGTTGGATTAAGATCAAAATATACACTGATCTCATCTTTAAATGTCGCCTCCAGTTCCTTCTTAAGGTTATTGACAAAGTCTGTGACCCAGCCATCATATTTGTCGTCCTTCCGGCGGTAGGATATGAAGACATCGTATTCGTAATCCGGGACCATGCTTGCCATGTCAGCATTATTATTAAACTGTTCTTTACTTCAGCGAACGTTAATTGATATAACCCGGTATTCTCTAATTGGTTCATGCGAATTACCCGCCCTCATACTCCATTCTCTACTTTCTACTCTATTTTTCCTTGCACTCACAGTCATGTTTACAATCTGCCATAATTGACTTAATCCAATGTCTGGTAAAAGATTCAACCAGAAATTTTATATCTTTCCGGAACCCTGTGTTACACCAGACCGCAACAAGAAATTTTAGTGCGGGAGACAGAGTATTAATTATGTATATGAGAAAGATAAAAATATATTCAGCCTGTATTCTACTGCTTGCATATTCATTCATTACTAAGGCAGATACTGCAGATATAAAATACCGGAAGGAGATCAGTCAGTATGGAATTACCTGGTCGTTTGACAGACCAGTTAAAAGCGGTAGGTTTATCACCGGGGACTGGTGGGTTGTCGGACCCGTAACAATATTAAAGATAACTCCCAGGCCGGGTCCGGTGAGAACCGATAACAATACACTTCAGGTTAACCGTTGGGGCGATACAAGCCTGCAGATTGATACTTTAATGCGTAACGGTTCAATGATCGTTTACAAAGCGGGCAATTCTCAGGGTTATGATTCGAGAAATAGTTCATACAAAGACAGTTGCAGCATAAAACTCCCTTTTGTACTTGGAACAGACCTGTCTCTTGTTTCATCGATCAGCAATGAAACCTCCCTTTGTAACTGCAATGTGGGAGGCTTACCGTAGCAATGCACCTGCCCAGGATTATTCGGGTAAAAATTTTAAATGGATTTGGAAAGGTAATTCCGGGATCTGGATAGTAAATTAAATGCTGAACAACCGGATTCCTATCCTCAACCGCATTTACACCCGCCTCTTTTACGCAAAAATCCGACAACACCGTTGGTAATTGCACCCGGCAAGCTCCAGTGATACGCACATGTAATCGTAACCCTTGTTTTTGAGCATGGCGATGTTGCCATCGGTGGCTATGCCCGCATCGATAACGACTATGGGCTTGCGATGGGACCAGGAGGTTTGATTGCTTATGGTATCGATTACTTATTATTAAAATCTTTCTAAAAGTTCGGGGAATCCTTAAACAGAATTCTCTGATAATTGTTCTTAAGTTAAACAACATCCAATAAATCAATAAAATGAGAATTACTTCTTCTGTTATTTTATTAACAGTATTTCTTATTACATCATGTAAACATGAAAAGGCCGGTGGTCCCTCTGCTGAAATGCCACGAGAGTACGCAGTCACTACAGTTAATCCCAAAACCGTAACAATTCATCAGGACTTTCCGGCGACAATTGAAGGGCAGCAGGTTATAGAAATAAGGCCTATGATAAGTGGTTATCTCGCCGGTATTTTTGTCAACGAAGGCGATCATGTGAAAAAAGGGCAGCTTCTTTTTAAAATAAAAAATCCCATGTATGAGCAGCAGGTGATAACAGCCAGAGCCAGCATCAACCGTGCCGAAGCCGCTGTCAACACTGCTGATATGGAAATAGAGAAAATCAGGCCACTTGTTGATAAACTGATAGTAAGCGATTACAGGTTAAAATCTGCGGAGCTTAACCTTGAATCGAGAAAAGCCGAGTTGGAACAGGCAAAGGCTGAACTCGCCAATGCTGATGCGAACCTTGCCTATACAAGTATCAGAAGTCCTATAGATGGAATCATTGGGACATTCCCATACAAGGAGGGTGCCCTGGTAAGCAGTAACAGCCAGCAGGCATTAACCAACCTTTCGAATATTGATACGGTGTTTGCCTATTTCTCATGGAATGAAAAACAGCTTCTGGATTTTCTTTCCGGTTCCCCGGGTGAAAGTCTTGATGAGAAGATTAAAAACATACCTCAGGCAACACTCATTCTCGCCAATTCAACCGAGTATCCGGAAAGAGGACGGGTTACATTGGCAAGTGGAATGATTTCAACCCAAACAGGATCAGCAACTTTCAAGGCAATATTTCCAAACAGGGAAGGATTGATTCGCAGCGGATCCAGTGCTACAATCAGTATTCCGGAAGTGAAACACAGTGTTCTTGTAATTCCTCAGAGCGCAACTTATGAGCTGCAGAATAAATATTTCGCCTACAAGGTCGATTCTGCAAATAAAGTTGCTGCTGTGGCTTTTGATCCTGTACCCTCTGATGACGGTCAATCTTTCCTGGTTAAAAAAGGGCTTATGCCGGGTGACAGGATCGTTATTGAAGGAATCAATTCTCTCAAAAACGGCGTTAAGATCCTTCCGAAGGAAATAACAGAAAAGATTGAAAAGCAATTAGAATAGCATGAACAATGATTAAAAAGTTTATAGAACGCCCCGTACTCAGTACAGTAATTTCAATAATCATTTTCATGCTCGGAATTTTGGGTCTTGTTGAATTGCCAATCGAGCAGTATCCTTATATTGCACCTCCAACTGTAAATGTATCAGCCAATTATGCCGGAGCAAATGCCGAAGTAGTGCTGAATAGTGTCATCATCCCACTTGAGGAACAGATCAATGGTGTGGAAGGTATGACATATATGACTTCGAGTGCAACAAATGAAGGAAACGGATCAATAAATGTTTTTTTTAAAGTCGGGGCTGATCCGAATATGGCAGCTGTTGAGGTTCAGAACAGGGTAGCGTCAGCTTCGGGGATTCTTCCTGCAGAAGTAACAAGAGCCGGTGTCTCTGTAAGAAAGCAGCAGGCCGGAAACCTGCTGATCTCTTCCCTTTACAGTGAAAAACCCGAATATGATCAGCTGTTTCTTCAGAACTATGCTGACATAAATATCCTGCCGAAGCTGAGAAGAGTAAGCGGAGTGGGTGGGGCATCATCTTTCGGTTCAGCGATCTATTCAATGCGTATATGGCTTAAGTCCGATCTTATGGCAGTTTATGGCATTGTGCCATCTGACGTTGTTTCTGCTATCAACGATCAGAATATAGAAGCTGCTCCGGGCCGTTTCGGTGAGCAGGGCGATCAAAGCTTTCAGTATGTGATCAGGTACACCGGCAAGCTGAAAACTGTTGAAGAATTCGGGAATGTGATAATAAGGGCAGAAGATAATGGCCAGTTTTTAAGACTGAAAGATGTGGCCCGTGTGGAACTGGGATCTCTTTCATACAACAGTGATGTAATTATGAACGGGCTGTCAGCCAGCACTATTGCAATAAGCCAGACTGCAGGCTCGAATGCCCGGGATGTTATAAATCAATGCCTGCAGGTTTTTGATGAAGCATCAAAGTCATTCCCCGAAGGGATACATTATAAAAACCTGGTAAATGCGAATGTTTTTCTGGATGAGTCGATAAAAAAGATTTTGATGACCCTTCTTGAGGCATTCATTCTTGTCTTTATTGTCGTCTATCTTTTTCTGCAGGATTTCCGCTCCACTCTTATTCCGGCAATATCTGTTCCTGTAGCAATTGTCGGTACTTTCTTTTTCCTGTACCTGTTCGGATTCAGCATTAATCTTCTCACACTGTTTGCTTTACTTCTTGCTATTGGGATTGTTGTCGATGATGCGATCGTAGTGGTTGAAGCGGTCCATGCCAAGCTTGACCAGAATTATCCAACAGCACATAAAGCCTCAATTGATGCGATGAGCGAAATATCTGCTGCTATTGTTTCTATAACACTGGTAATGGCTTCTGTTTTTATTCCTGTCACATTCATTACCGGCTCCTCCGGTGTGTTTTATAAACAGTTTGGTGTCACTCTTGCCGTTGCCATCATTTTATCGGCAGTTAATGCCCTGACACTCAGCCCGGCCCTTGCAGCATTATTTCTGAAACCAAAAAACCATGAGCAAAAAACACATTCAGGCACGGGAAGGTTTTTTGAGCTTTTCAACGCCGGCTTCGAAGCAGGAAAGTCAAAATATGTTCAGTACGTGCGTTATTTTTCGCGCAGTAAGTGGTTGGTGACAACTATTATTATACTTTTCAGCATAGCATTCTTCATTCTGCTTAAAACGCGGCCATCAGGCTTTGTCCCTGAAGAGGATATGGGGGCGGTTTTTGTAAGCATAAGCCTTCCGCCTGCATCATCCCTTGAAAGAACGGCTGTTGTAGCAGCACAGGTAGACAGCATTGCAAGAACAATTCCTCAGGTTAATAATATACTGAGATTGACCGGTTTCAATTTTA
>CAZKMH010000212.1:0-6677 GCA_964553395.1 uncultured Rikenellaceae bacterium
CAAGTTTCAATCTAGATGACGTAACATATTTATATGATACCCTGTTGGTTTTATATGAAGTGAAGGGCGGTGCCAGAACTGAAGTCCCGTTCCAGGTAGAACCCGGTGACCAGCGTAAAATTCACTGGATGATAACCGGGGCAAAAACTTCAGGTGAAAAGAGGCTCTATGAACTTGTGCAGGGAAAACCAATGAAAAACGGTGGCGTAACAACATCAGTCAATGATGGCGCACTTATTTTAAAACAGGATGGCAGGAGTCTTCTTCAATATTGTTTCGGGACAGTCTATCCACCTGCAGGTGTGGATACTGCTTACAAAAGAAGCGGTTTCATACATCCATTATGGTCACCGAAGGGACAGGTCCTGACCAGGATCCAGCCTCCTGATCATTATCATCACTACGGTATCTGGAATCCATGGACGCATGTTGCCTACGAGGGAGATACAATTGATTTCTGGAATATCAATACCAAACAGGGAACGGTCAGATTTGCGAATTTTACATCAATCGATGAAGGACCCGTATACGGTGAATTTGATGCCCTGCACGAACATATAGTATTCACAAAGTCGGGTGGAACAAAGGTTGCACTGAATGAGCTGCAAAGTGTCAGGGTCTTCAGGCTGCAGAAGGATGAGGATTTCTATGCAGTTGACTTTAATATACAACTTAACTGTGCAGATAAAAGTCCGGTCAAACTTCTTGAATACAGGTATGCAGGCCTTGGATGGAGGACAACTGAAAAGTGGGATAATAAAAACAGCATGGTTCTTACTTCGGAAGGCATGACACGGAAAGATGCCGACGGATCCAAAGCCCGCTGGTGCATCGTGCAGGGTGCCATTGACAATGAATATGCAGGTGTTGTAATGATGTCTTTCCCGACAAATTACAACTACCCCGAGCCCTTGCGTATCTGGCCTGAGAATCAGTATAACCGCGGAGATATGTTTGCAAATTTCTGCCCTACAAAAGACATGGACTGGCTCCTGGATCCGGGGAAAAATTATGTGCTGAAATACCGTTTCCTTGTTTTCAACGGAAAGATCGACAGGGACAGGGCTGAGAGCGCATGGTATTATTTCGCTTATCCACCAAAGGTTACAATCAAGTCAGAAAAATAAGGTTCAAAACCAAAAAATAAATCTTTTAACATTCATTAACTTTTTTTCGCAACCGATTGCAGAATTAAAGATTTAATAATATATTTGACATACCCGGTTTGTTGCAGAGGGAAAATACCTTTTGGGGATTCACAACCGGCTGATTTGATTTGAAGTAGATTGATCCCGGTAATAGTTCATGAATTAAAGTGATAGATTACTCCTAATTTATAATAACTAAATTCATTATCATTCTTCAACCCTTCAATTAAAATCTATGAGAAAACTAATCCTGATTTCATTTATGCTCATCGGATTCCTTGGGAGTTCGCTGGCGCAAAAAACCATTACCGGCAAGGTAACGGATGAGGAACAGAATCCCATTGTCGGGGCGACCGTCCTTGCAAAGGGAGCCCTGGTGAAAGGAATGGTAGTCGGAACTCTGACGGATGGGGAAGGAAAATTCCTGTTATCTGTCCCTGAAGAAACCAATATGCTTTCCTTTTCTTTCATCGGCATGAAACCTATGGATCTGGAGATCGGCAGTCAGACATCATTCAACGTCGTAATGCAGGTTGATGTCGGCATGCTTGAAGAAGTTATCGTAATTGGTTATGGTACAGTCAAGAAAAAAGATCTTACAGGTGCAGTTTCGAGGATCGACGCAGAAGACCTGCAAACAGAAGCAACATCGAATGTAACGACAATGCTGAGGGGAGCGATTCCTGGTCTGGCCGTCAGCCTCAATACAAGTGCCAAGGGAATAAGCAGCACGGCTGACATGCTGATCAGGGGAGACCATTCCCTGAGGGCTGACGACAGCAACGGGACAGATATGCCCCAGAGACAAGCCAATGCACCGCTTGTCGTCGTTGACGGTATGATATATTACGGTGATCTCGCGGATCTCAACCCGGTCGATATCGAAACATTTGATATTCTGAAAGATGCGTCGTCTGCAGCTATTTATGGTGCACGTGCAACCAACGGGGTTATCCTGATAACTACAAAAAGAGGCGCAAAGGGAAAGCCTGTGATCAATGTAAGCACTAGTACCGGGCTTGCCTACATTTCTCATGCCCATTTTGAAATGATGAACGGCGAACAGCATATCGCACGCAGGATAGCAGGGTTTGAGGCGAATGAACGCCGCCAGATCACGATCGGTCCGGGCTATTATAACAGTTATGAAAACCTTCCAACAGGAGTATCAATTGACCAATGGAAGGCATATGACGGTTCGACTGAGGCACCCGACCTGGATGAGGTCTGGTTATCAAGGATCGGTTTTGCCCCGATTGAAATTAATAATTATCAAGAGGGGAAGTTAACTGATTTCAAACAATATACCTGGCAAAACGGGATGACACAGGATTATAATCTGAGCCTTTCGGGCAGCGGTGATGCCGTTTCATATTACTGGTCTGTCGGATTTACCGACAATGAAGGGATCAGGTACAATGAAGAATTTAACACAATCCGCTCAAGACTTAATCTTGAAGCAGCTGTTAATAACTGGCTGACAGTCGGAATCAACACTCAGATGGCCTTCAGGGATGAGAGTCCGATATCCCCGGGAAACAGTCTTTTCAATACCCCATATTCTTCGATGTTTGAGGATGACGGAGAGACACTAATGCTGACTCCATCGGGTTATATCAATGCTCCCAATTTCTGGCTGGAGATGAGGTTTCGCGACCGTTACCGGAAATACAACACATTGAACAGCAAAATCTATGGAACAGTAACTCTTCCTTATGGATTTTCATTCACATCAGAATTTATTCCGCGGTATAACTGGAACAGGGATTATAACTCCTACTCTTCCGGTCATTTTGAATGGGCGCTTCAGGGAGGAAGAGCATCAAGGGAAAACACAACCATTTTTGAGTGGCAGATAAACAATATGCTGAAGTGGAACAAAACTTTCGGTGATCATGCTTTCGATGCCACGTTTGTTCAAAATGCGGAAAAATACAATTACTGGTTTGAATACATGGAAAGACAGAATTTCCAACCGTCCGATGTGCTTGGTTACCACAGGATACAGGCAGCAACCGAGGATGTATCCCTGAGGAGTGATGATCAGGTAAGTACTGGTGATGCGCTGCTTGCCCGTCTTAATTACACATATAAATCAAGGTATAACCTGACAGGATCTTTCCGTCGTGATGGTTATTCTGCCTTTGGCCAGGCAAACCCCAGAGCTAATTTCTGGTCAGTCGCAGCAGGATGGACACTAAGTGAAGAAAGCTTTTTCAATGTTGACTGGATCGATCAGTTAAAATTCAGGCTGTCATACGGTGTAAACGGTAATCGTGGCGTGGGGATCTATGATGCGCTTTCCAACCTGGCTTCGGGCAAGTTCCTTCTGATTGAAGGCGGGGTTGAACAATATGTATCCCAGCTATATACAGACCGTATGGCTAACGCCAACCTGAAATGGGAAAAGACATCCGCCTATAACGGAGGGATTGACTTCTCAGTTTTTAAAGGCCGTGTCAGGGGAAGCCTTGAAACATATTACTCAATAACGGAAGACCTTATTATACCACGACAATTGCCAAATGTCACAGGTTACACCAGTGTATTCTCCAATATGGGGCAGGTGAATAACGTGGGAATTGAACTTACCCTGAACACAGTTAACATTGCAACAAATGACTTTTCATGGAGTTCCGATTTTGCGTTTTCACATAATAAGAACAAAATCGTACATCTTTTCGGAGACTATGTAACAGACGCAATTACAGGAAAACAGAGGGAAGTTGATGATATCACAAATGAATGGTTCATCGGGCATGCAGTTGATGAAGTATGGGACTACAGGACACTTGGCATCTGGCAGACAGCCGAATCCGATGAGGCTACCACTTATTCCAGGTCGGTCGGCGATTACAAGCTTGAGGATGTAAATGACGACGGAAAATACACCAATGAAGACAAGCAATTCCTGGGCTACAGAAGGCCAAAGGTCAGATTAAGCCTCAGGAACGAAATCCAGTATAAAAACTGGGTGTTATCGGTCAAAATGTATTCCTACCTTGGCCATCTTAAAGCCAACAACTTCCTGAGAAACAATGAAGCATTTTATGACAGGGGAACATATTATAACGTTCCTTACTGGACTCCTGAGAATCCGGGCAATAAATGGGCCAGGGTTGACAGCTATGAGACCAACTTCAATGTCTGGGAGAAGAATTCGTTCATCAGGATGGATAATGTATCATTATCCTACAATCTTCCTGCCAGTCTGCTCTCAAGGACAAAAATTACAAGTTGCCGGTTGTCTGTTGTGGCCGATAATCCACTGGTTTATGCTCCCCAATGGTCATGGATGGATCCGGAAAATGATGCATACACTCCGTCCTATATTTCATTTAAAGTGAACATTACCCTTTAATTTACCGGATATGAAAAAGATAAGTTT
This sequence comes from uncultured Rikenellaceae bacterium, assembly GCA_964553395.1. Classification (GTDB taxonomy): domain Bacteria; phylum Bacteroidota; class Bacteroidia; order Bacteroidales; family VadinHA17; genus LD21. The sequence continues at coordinate 4,537 of CAZKMH010000212.1, forward strand.
AATATTTCTGCTATTGATGGTTATGGTTTTTACGGGTCCCCGGTGCTCTGAGGACTTCCTTACACCGAAACCATTATCATTCTATGCCCCTGAAAATACCTTTGTTAACGCCGATGGATTCAATGCGGCATTGATTGCATGCTTACGGAATGCAAGACATGAAATGTACGGTGATACACCTCCGTTTATTTCGGAAGGTATCTTCTCTGATATTGCGGTGGAGGGTACTACTGATAAAACCGGTATCCATATGGATATGCCTGCAGTAATCCTGCCTGATGCCAACTTCAATTACGGTGACGTTACGAAGCTTGGAAATTACTGGACAGAAGCGTACAACAGGATAAAGTATGCCAATGTTGTTATTTCCCGCATTGACAATGCCGAGTGGAAAACAGATGAAGAGCGGAACAATATTCTCGGAAAGGCTTATTTCCACAGGGCAAATGTATATTACAGACTGGTTCATCAGTTTGGCGACGTTCCGTTGATCCTGGAAGAAATAAACCAGCCAAAACTTGATTTCTTCTCATGCACCCGTGAAAGCATTCTTCTGAAATGCAAAAAGGATCTTGATTTTGCAGCTCAATGGGTGGAATCTGATGCTCCAATAGGCGATATAAGCAAGGCTGCCGTCAATCATCTGCTTACAAAAGTCAACCTTGCGCTACTGGAATTTGATGATGCAATTGAATCCTCAAGCGCAGTCATAAACGACGGCATCCATGCATTGATGACGACCAGGTTCGGATCGTACAGGAATGATCCTACACACGATATCATCTGGGATCTTCACCAGGAAGAAAATAAGGCTCTTGCCGAGAACACCGAAACGATCTGGTTATTTGTATGCAGTGAAACGATGACAGAGGATGGTGCCAGCGAGAAGTTAAGGATCATGCGCCAGGCCGTTCCGTACTGGGGTGGTGCAGGGAAGGTAAAAACTCCAACAGGCCAGACCGGAACCACTGATCAGCCTCTGGGTGCACTTGTCGGCGGTGTGCCGGTTGAGATTGATCAGGTGGGCATGTTCGGAAGGGGAATCGGACGTCTTCGTCCTTCACCCTGGTATCAGCATGATCTCTGGGATGATCCTAACGACATGCGTCACAAGTATCCGAACTGGATGAGAATGGAGGACATGGTTTACAATGTACCCGGATTGAAGGCTTCAGGCGACCCCTACTATAATCAAAAGCTTCAGCTTTTTGATGCCGGCGGCGGTATTCTTTGCACAGATACGATCAGGTCCTGGTTCGACTGGCCGCATTACAAGCTGTATGTAATCGATCCTACCGACAACACGCCTGACGGCGGATTTGGGGACTGGTATGCATTCAGGCTTGCTGAAACATACCTGCTCCGGGCAGAAGCCTATTTCTGGAAAGACAACCTGGATCAGGCAGCCGCTGATTTAAACGCTGTAAGGACCAGAGCCGGTTGTGCACCGTATACCAGTAGCCAGATCAATATTGGCACAATCCTTGACGAGCGCGCACGTGAACTTTATTATGAGGAACCCAGGAAAACTGAGCTTACCCGCATAGCCTATATTCAGGCGAAAACGGGTAAGCCATGCTATAATGGGAAAACCTACAGCATGAACAGTTTTACGACGGATAATTTCTGGTACGACAGGACTATCGAGAAAAATGTCTTTTACAGGGACCAGGTAAAAGCCCCGTTCTATAATTACAAGATAGCCCCATATATTGTGCTGTGGCCGGTTCTCTCATCTGCTATAAATGCGAACAGTCTCGGTCATATCAATCAGAATCCGGGCTACCCCGGAGCAGAAACCAATATAACACCGATGAAGTGGATCGAGGGCCCGGGTGAAGGTGAAATAGTTGAGCAATAAGTTGTGAAAATAATTAATGAGAAGACTGCCTCCTTTTGAGGCAGTCTCTCTTTAAATTCCGATATTTATTGTAAATAATTTTCCGCTTCCTTAACATTCAAAATTTCAAAAAAATAAATCATGAGAAGAAGACTATTCATTTCAAAATCGGTGTCAGCAACTGCCGGAGCCATTATCTTACCTACAATTGTTCCTGCGGGCGTTATCGGGAAAAATCCACCCAGTGATAAGATCAACATCGGGTGGATCGGTTGTGGCAGGCAGGGAAGGGGCGACATTT
>CAZKMH010000213.1:0-6617 GCA_964553395.1 uncultured Rikenellaceae bacterium
TACAGGCACGTCGTTTTGTATCTATTTCAGCTAAAACTTCTCCCGTAACAGGATTAAATTTTTTGCTTTTCTGCATATCGATCTGACCACTGATCCCATAAAGTCCGTCATCCCGAAGCACTAACTGAAAATTATTATAGGGATCTTCCCAAAGAACGTCGCCGTTTTTGGCAGAAACAGCCAGAAGCTTTCCAACTGTCGGACCGGCAAAGTAAAGTGCCTCATCACTGCACTTAAGGTAAGCTGTGGTTCGCCAATTGGTGCGCCAGTCCTGCCGATCAAGATCTTCCCCGAGTGCAATGAACAACTCAGGAGAATTGTCAGGGGTTTTTCGCCAGATATCTTTCCCGGTCCTTGTATCCAGGCATGCAAGGTATGTACCATACCGGTAAATATAAATCCGCCCGTTTTTCATACAAAGAGCCCGGCTGTCAATGTCTTCTGATTCCTGATGGCTCCACAACAATTTTCCGGATCCCGGATTGATTGCCAATAAATTTCGTCCGTATCCCCATGGATTTTCAGGCTGGTTGAAACCTTTCGAAATGGGATCCCATGGCCAGCCATGTTCTTCCCGCTTTTGCCGGACCACCGGATCTTTCTGTTCCTGTTCTCCAAGGAGTGCATAAAGAACATTGTCTTCCATTGCCATCCACTTCCAACAGGTACCGCCGGCGACATCCAAAGAAGGGATAATTTCGCTTGTCAGCTTTCCTGTGGCAGCTTCTATAACTTTGCAGCTTTTATCATCGCCTACATATAATATCTCCGGTGTTGCTATCATCGTATTACGGTGGATCATAAAACCCGGAGTGAGCCGTCTTTTCCAAAGTATTGAACCATTGTACCCATTATACGCAACAAGCGAATTAAGCAATGCTTCTTCACGTTCATGAAAAGCAATGTTACCATAAGCCTGGAATACCCTGCCTGCTGAAGCCACGGCAACCTGTTCCAAAGGCGCATAATACGGTTCAGCCAGAAATTGCGTGAGATAGGGTGCCCTGGCAATCCGGTCGGTTGATTGGGGATTATTATCCGGACCATGGTAGGGATGACTCCACTCATCAATACCTTCAGGTATCGGTTTGGTCAATTCTTTTCTACCTATAAAGGCTTTACCAAGAGGCCGGAGAACCCGGAGCGCTTCAGATTCATTTACATTAATTTTTTTATCTAATGAGACAAGAACATCAGCAAGGTTATCAGCCAAATGAATTCTTGTTAAATCACCCTTTTCAATGAAGATACGCGATCCATAAAATCCCGCTCCATCAACTGCCTGGCGTGCAGGCTCTATATTCTCAGCATTGCTTAGCTGTACATATATTAATAGCTCACTTTCCTGCGCCAGTTTAATTGCCAGCTCACATTTTGTATCCTCCAGGAGAACACAAATACCCCGTGAAACACCACTTTTCTTAATGATCTGAGAGGGTTCAAATATTTTGCCCTGGCAGCTTGCCCAAAGCCAGACAGCCACAATAGTGGTCACCATTCCTGCATAAAACCTGAGTGACCTGATTCTCCCATTAAACTTTATAGTCTTTTTCATTGCGGAACTATATTAATTAACATTTTTTCTTGCCAGATTCAATTGCAACTATTTATGGAAGGTATCACATAATTTATTAAAAGTCAAATTTTATCTCCACTTTCAAATCGCAATGATCATTCTGCCAGTGCCTTCAGCTCTTCACACCGAACCCTCATCTCCTGTATTTCAGAAGAATATTCAGGATCGTTGATAAGGTTCTGCTTTTCGAGAGGATCCTTTGTCAGGTCAAAATATTCCTCATACGCGTAAAAAGGCCACAAAATATACTTTCCGGTATGGGTGATCAGGGCTTCCGATGAAGGAATCCGTTTTTCACTCGTTACAAAAGGATGTTCATAATAAAAATCCTTACGCCACTTTACCTTTCTTCCCGATAGATACAATTCCGAAAAATCTCTTCCCTGCATAGCTTCCGGAATATGAAGTCCGGCAGCTGCAATAATTGTCGGTGCAATATCGATATTGAGGACAAACTCATCATTAGTCGCACCACGATCTTTACCTTTTATTCGCGGGTCATAAACTATCAGTGGCACCCTTACTGATTCCTCATATGGGTACCATTTGTCTGCAAGGCCATGCTCACCATGGAAATAACCATTGTCCCCCATAAAAATAATCAGTGTGTTGTCATAGATACCCTGATTTTTCAGTTCCGCAACGATCCTGCCGACAGCAAGGTCCATTTCCGTCAGCATCCTGTAATAAGCCTTCATATATTTCTGGTACCTCTCCGGTGTGTCAAAACGCCAGTACCAGCGGATCCTTCCTTCATTACTGTCATTTGCAATAAATGGAGGAAGCCTTCTGAAATACTCTTCTGAAGCAGTTTCCGGTACCGGAATTGTAACATCACTGTAATACTTCTCACTTTCAGGCTGATAGCGGTACTGGTCGGGATGATTATCCTGGGCATGGGTTGCAAAGAAGCTCACAGAAAGCATGAAAGGTTTTTCCTGTGGCCGTTCCTGCAGGAATTTGAGGGCATCCCTGGCATTTCTTTCGGTTACATGTATGGAATCGCCATTCCCTGAAGGGAACCAATGAATCCGTTCGTACTCCGAAGCAAAGTCAAAATCTGTCTCCCTGATCTTTCCAACTCCGTATTTTCCAACAAAACCGGTCCAGTATCCTGCTTTCCTCAAAAGGGCCGGATATGTATTTACAAATGCTTCTTCTATCAGAGGAATTCCAAATTCCTTTATTCCATGCCGGCTCATATATTGTCCGGTGAGGATAGTCGCCCTGCTCACCATGCTTATTGCAGTCGTTGCACAGGCATGAGTAAACCTCACACCATTCCTGGCAAGGTCATCAATATTCTGAGTCTGAAGAATGCTGTTCCCCATACAACCAAGTGAATTCCAGCGCAGATCATCAGCAAGAAGGAAAACAATATTCAGCCTGTCATTTTCATCCTGCTTACGGTTTTCCTGCATGCATGAATCTGATAACAAAGACAATCCACCCAGCATTGTAATCCCGACCTTCTTCATTTTCAATTTGTTTGATATTTGATCCAACATTAATTCAAGTGTCTTTTTTAAAGTGGTAACATTATATCCGGATTTGTTACTTCAGGACTTCAATAAGACTGTAAAGCCCGAAAATTGCTATCGTAAAAGCACTTACAATAAATGCCATGTTATAAAACCGGCCGCTTTCCAGTCCGGCTACGGACAATTTGTATTTGTAATTTAAAGCAACATAGACCACTATCAGAAGCATTATGCTTGTGACCGTTCCGCCGATAGTAACCATCAGAACCGGCAATTTAACAAGCAGAAAAAGGATCGTCCACAGAGCAGGGAATACCCATGCCAGGACAGAGATGGTCCTCTTTCTCTGCCTGATATCATAAAATTTTATCCATCCTACCTGTCCGAAGATATCCGAAAAGATCCTGGTCCAGGCGGCAAGAGCTGCGAACAGGGTGGAATATAACACAATCAGTGCACCGAGCATAAACCACGACTTCGCCCACGGGCCGAGGGATTCCGTGTACATTGTGGATAATATTTCGATCATTTGATAACCTTCCGGAAAATACTGATTGTTGTGCAGCACTGTTGCGCCGAGAAGGTAAAAAGCGATTGTAACGATAGTATAAATAATCATTGAAACCAGGGCATCCAGGTACATGATCTTCATCCATCCCCTGGCTCTCCGGAACCATTCCTCTGAATGGTCATTCGGACCTGTATATCTTGCATAACCTTTCTCGAGGCACCAGTAATGATAGGCAACTATCTCATCACCTGCCACGCCGGTGAGGCCGAAAGCAGCAATGGCAACGGCAATGGTCCCTGGCTGGAACTTTAATTTCAGACCTTCAACAATATTTTCCCAATGAATTGAATAAGGGGTAAAGTGCAGGAAATATAAAGAGGTGAGAGTAAAGAGTGTAAAGAGCACCATCATTACCACTGAGAACTGCTGGATCGACCTGTAATAACCCTTTGAAACCAGAAGTGCCACAGTTATTGCGACAAAAACTGTAAAAACCGGCACTCCAATCCCGGGAAACCACATATTCAGTGTCAGGGCAACACCGCCCAGTATCCCACCGACCTGAAGAGGTTTGACAACCCACAGCAGGAACCACATCCAGATCGTCCAGTTTGTGCCCCTGATCCGCCAGCCGGGAAGGTCATTGAATGTATTCATCACGGTTTTCCCGTAAAAGATTGCATTTCTGCCGAACTCAAGCTGAATAGCTACCTTGATGACACAACTGAGCAGAATTAACCACAATGCAACAAATCCTGCCCTGGCACCGAGAGTTGTGGTGGCAATCAATTCTCCTGATCCGACAATGGAGGCAGACAGGATGAATCCGGGTCCCAGAAATTTAATTTTCTCAGAAATTTTTTCAGGAGGTTCCCGTACAGAATCCTTTGTTAATATGTATGGATCAGAATTTTCCGTAAATATTCCTGATTTTAAATAATGGAATATATAAACACTATTTTTATGTTCTTTTCTAACACTAAATATAGCAATAATTAAAAGGTTTGGAAAAATGTTATCCTGTAAGGTTCAGGCATCGACACCCTGTGTGAATTATATAACGTTGAATTTAAGCTATCTACAGTAATCCTGCAAAAAATAAATCTTGTTCCTGACATAAAAATTCCGGATTTTCTTATATTGTCACTCCTGAGTTTTAATATTTTTTATATTTTCGGAAATGACCTCAATTGAACTCTTATAAAAATTAATCTATATGAAATCAAAGCTATTTGTATCACTTTTTATCGTGTTGATCATGGTTCCTGGATGCAGACAAAAGACCTCTGCTCCAGGCAGTTGGAAGCCTCCCTTTATTATTGATTCTCACATTCATTATGTTGCAACTGATGAATGGGAGAAATCCCTTGTTGAAATTTATTCTGCACATAATGCAATGGCCTGTATCCTTGTTTCCATGAGAGACCTTGACAGAGGCATTGCTTTTGCTAAGGCACATCCTGACAGGGCGATCCCCTATGCTGCGATCGATATTGACAGTCCGACAGTGGCAGAGGATATCCAAAAAGTACATTCTATGGGATTCAGAGGTCTGGGAGAACTGTTTGCACGAGGCCGGTGGGATTATAACGATCCAAAATACGATACCATCTGGGCGCTTGCAGAAAGTCTGGGGATGCCTATAGCTCCGCATACCGGAAACCTGAGCAATGGGATGATGGCACATTTACGTCCGTCGTTCCTTGCTGATATTGCTGCCACTCATCCCAAACTGATTATCCATGCCGCTCACTTCGGTAATCCATGGTACGAAGAGGCTGCCGAGGCTACACGCAGAAACTCAAACCTTTACTTTGATCTTTCCGGTTCGTCGCTTATAAAAAAGGAGAATGACCCCGGTTTCTGGGCTCAGTGGCTCTGGTGGACCGATGCCATAGGCAAAGCACACATGCCAAAGAACGCTGTTCCCGCCTGGGAGAAGATGTTGTTTGCCACGGACGAAACTCCGGATCAGCTGGAGGAAAATATGCGCAGATTCAATAAAGTCCTTGATGCCTGCAAAGTTCCTGAAGAAACCCGCGCAAAATGTTACGGTCTGACGATGGCCAAAATCCTTGGTATAAATGTTCCGAGTAATTAAAATCTTTAACTGGTATTGATCTTAAAAAGTGAAAATATGACCAAAAGAAGAGAGTTTATTAAAAAGAGTGCATTAGGCACTGCAGGAATTGCCATTGGTGGCATAGGACTCGATTCGGGAGTTTATTCCGCAATTATAGGAGCTAATGATCGCATTAATCTGGCACTCATAGGAATACGAAACCAGGGCAGCGTTCACCTGAATGCATGGAGCGATCTGAAGAATAGTCATAACGTTGTTCTGAAGACACTCTGCGATACCGATGAGCTGCTTTTTGAATCCCGGTCGAAAATGGTATATGATAAAACAGGGATTAAACCACTGACTGAATGGGATTTACATAAAGTGTTGAGTGACAAAGAGATTGACGCTGTTTCGATTGTAGTTCCGAATCACTGGCATGCACTTGCCACTATTCTGGCCTGCCAGGCAGGGAAGCATGTATATATAGAAAAACCTGCTTCACATAATATTTGGGAAGGAAGGAAAATGGTCGAGGCTTCACGGAAATATAATGTTCTGGTCCAGGTGGGGCATAATAACCGCTCGACACCCGGTGTAAGGGAGGCCATAAAATTCTTACATGATGGCGGTATAGGAGATATTTACATGGCCAGGGGATTATGTTTCAAAGGACGTGATTCATACGGCTTTGCAAAAGACAGTTTACCGCCGGCCACTTTCCACTATGATCGCTGGCTGGGACCTGCTCCGTATCGTCCGTACAATTCAAAACGCAGTCATTACTGCTGGCACTGGTACTGGGATACAGGTAACGGGGATACCGGAAACCAGGGACCACATCAGTTCGATATTGCCAGGTGGGGCTTGAATAAAAACGAGCATCCGGTATCAGTTTACTCAACGGGGGGAATATATGGTCTGCATAAGGATGATCTTCCACCGGAGAAACAGGTAAAAGGAACCATGGTATATGGTGATGTTGAG
>CAZKMH010000214.1:0-6587 GCA_964553395.1 uncultured Rikenellaceae bacterium
CTTAGTGGCAAAAAAAAATGCCACAAAGCCACAAAGACACTAAGGTTCACTAAGTCAATATATTAATATTACAACCGCACAAGAGGTTAATTATTTACTGCATTTACAGGAACAAAGGATGCCGTTAGTGAATTCAATCAAAGATTCGATCGACTCGATGTTCTGATAAATATCGCAGCTGTTTATAAAAGTATAAAGAGTTGTTACCAGGGATAACCTGGAACTGATGTTTACCTATTTTCTTGCACGTCGGCTTGAAGGTACGGGAGTTACCGTATCAGCATTTCATCCCGGGCTTTTAAAGTCGGGACTGACAAGAGAAATGCCTTTAATTCTGAGGTATCTGACAGGACTAATGTCCGGCAAACCTGATAAAGCTGCAAATATGTTGTGTAGTTTAGCTCTTGACGGCAAATATTCGGATTCAAATGGCAGATTTTATAAATATAATGGAAAGGAAATAAAAACATCCTCATATTCTTACGACATAAAATATCAGGAAGATCTCCAGACTATAAGCGAACAGTTATCAAGACGTAACCCTGCTGAACTACTCCTATAGAACAACACTCCGGGAAGCTACTGAGATTTCCAGTCCTGGATTATAATCCGGTCCTGGTAGAGTCTTACATCGAGCTTTTGTTTGCCTTTCCATTTAAGTTTCCGGATGAACTCGATAGGGATAGTTATTGCATAACTTGTTCCGCCTGATACTCTGGTCAGGCTCCGGATGTTTCTTTCTTCGGTTTTCCTGGTTGACATGGCATTTAAGATTTTCAACGGCTTAATATACTGCTTTTAATACTGCTTTTAATACTGCTTTTAAAACGTTGATGGCACACAATTTCCCTTGCCGTCCTGAAGAAGAACATAAATCTCCTCCAGGCATAAGGATTGTTGTCTGAGATACCTCGCTAATTGTATCAGCAGAGCTCCTGGAACGCTTTCCTGAATTCAAGGGGCCCGGATATCCTATGAAATGTCTCCTTTGTTCCGCCTGATCCGATAATGGTAATTGAGCCGTAATTCAGAATACGCCCCATAACTGACTGGTCTACATTTACGGATTCGATCTTTGAGAGGTTCATCTCGAAAGTGTTCCTGGCGATAAAGCCTGTCTTGATGATTATCCTTCTGTTTGTTATCACAAATTCAGAAAGCCACCTGTCGAACCAGAATGCGAGAGAAAGTGTGAATAGTGACCTTAGTGTGAAAATAGTGGTCCAGTGAAGCCTGGTCTCAAAGGCCACTGTTTCGTCATTTATAAGATGTTTGTTTACGTAGCTGCCCATGGGGATCGGGGATAAGGAATAAAGTTAGGTAATATTCCGGAGATTTGCTTCACTTCGACACGATTAACAGCTCAAACCTTAAATGTTTTCCAGCTTCCTCTTTTGAACAGCCAGAGTGTTGCAAGACCTACAGAGGTTTCCGCAATAAATACACCCCAGAAAACGCCTGAATATCCCCAGTCGAGTGTTATAGCGAGCAGGTATGACAACGGTATCTCGATAAACCAGAAAAATACAAGGTTGATCAGCGTTGGTGTCCTTGTATCTCCTGCGCCATTGAAAGCCTGAACGGAAACCATCCACCAGCCGTAAACAAAATAGGAGTAGGAGATAATCCGCAACCAGGTTCCGCCTACTTCTATAACAGTCTCATCTTCAGTAAATATGGCAATCAGTGAGCGGTTGAATATAAAATAGACAACTGAGATGCCTATCATGAATATCATATTATAGACACCTATTTTCCATACTGTTGATTCGGCACGGTCAGGATTTCCTGCACCGAGATTCTGTCCAACAAGCGTTGCAGCAGCATTCGACATTCCCCAGGCAGGCATCATTGTGAACATCATTACACGCAAAGCAATAGTCGAGCCTGCCACTGCCTCGCTGCCTATGCTCGACAGGATCCTCATCAGAAAGATCCACGAAGTCATACCCACCAGCATCTGGCCCACTCCGCCAAGCGAAGTTCTGATTATCCTGACAAGGATTTTCAGATCGGGTACAACCTGGTTCAGGGTTACCTTTATATGTTTTCCTCCCCTGAAAAGCAGCCAGAGCTGGGCAACTACACCTGTCGCACGCCCGATGTTTGTCGCAATGGCAGCACCCTCAATCCCCATTGCCGGAATTGGTCCCAGACCAAAAATGAGCAACGGATCCATTATAATATTCACCCCATTCGAAATGAAGAGTATCCTCATCGCGATGGCAGCATCTCCGGCTCCGCGAAATATTGAGTTTATAACGAACAACAGGACTATGACAACATTCCCGCCGAGCATCCATTGCATGTAGCGGTAACCTTCATCCAGCACCCATTGATCAGCTCCCATCAATGCCAGTAATTCACGCGAAAAGAATATCCCGGCAAATGCAAAAGGTATTGAACACAGGAATCCGAGGAACACAGCCTGTACAGCTGATCTTCCCGCCAGATCCCTGCTGTTTTCCCCGATCCTTCTGGCTATTATCGCCGTGACCGCAGTTGATAGCCCCATGGCAACTGAATAGAGCAGGAACAGGTAAGTCTCTGTCAGTCCCACTGTAGCAACTGCCGACGCACCAAGCTTCCCGACAAAGAATATATCTGCCAGTGCAAAAGTTGACTCCATAACCAGCTCAAGTATCATGGGGATGGCCAGGAGCAATATTGCTTTATTAATATTAATGCTGGTATAGTCAGCATCAGAACCCCGTATTGCTTCCCTGATATCGGTCCATATGGAATTCCTGATCAGTTGTTGTGATTGTGATATCTCCGGTCCTGTCCTTGTGATTACATTCTCTTCCATAAAACTCCAGTTAGATCACCATAGGCTAACAATTTGCCCTGAAAAATGTTATAATGTCAGTTTAATGCAACATGTTATGCAAACAATCTTAGGTGCAAACGGAACAATTGGTTCCATTCTGGCAAAAGAACTGCTGGTTTATACTGATAAGGTCAGACTGGTCAGCCGTAATCCCATGAAGGTAAATGAATCTGACGAGCTCTTTCCCGCAGATCTTTCTGATCCCCTGATGGTTGAAAAGGCTGTTGAGGGATCTGAAGTAGTATATCTCGTTTTAGGATTTGACTATAAGCTGAAGGTGTGGGAAACACAATGGCCTATGCTAATCAGGGCATTGATCGATGCCTGTGTTGAACACAAATCAAAACTTGTCTTTTTTGATAATGTTTATTTGTACGACAAAAATGAGATTCCGCATATGACCGAAGATTCGGTTATAAATCCGCCAAGCAGGAAAGGGGCGGTAAGGAAAAGGATCTCACAAATGATAATGGATGAGGTTAAAGCCGGAAATCTTGAAGCGTTGATTGCACGTTCAGCGGACTTTTACGGGCCTGATAATGAGAAAAGCTTTCTTATTGAGATGACTTACAAAAATATTCTTAAAAGGCGGAACGCCTGGTGGTTTATGGATGCAGATAAAAAACACTCTTTTACCTATACTCCCGATGCTGCAAAAGCGGTCGCGATTCTTGGCAATACCCGTGATGCGTATAGCCAGGTATGGCATCTCCCGACCGACAGAAATACCCTTACCGGCCGGGAAATCGTTCATCTGTTTGCTGCCGAGATGAACACAACGGCTAAAGCCACAGTAATACCGAAATGGCTGGTCAGTGTAATGGGTTTGTTTATTCCGGTAATGAAGGAAATGGTCGAAATGTTATATCAGTATGAGGTGGATTATGTATTCGACTCATCCAAATTTGAAAAACGGTTTGATTTCACACCCACCTCATACAGCGAAGGGGTCAGACGAACAGTAAATGGCATGTCGGTATAGCCGTACGTCTGTGCGTATCCTGAAAGTCAGGGAGAAGTTCCCGGCATCATGCCGCCATCGGTATTGAACGAATCATTATCATTTTCCCGGTTACGCTTCTTTGATTCAAGGTTGCCAAACTTCCAGGTAAAAGCTATTCCGAAAGAACGGAAAGGCAACTCCCGCACTGTTGAAGATTCTGAGTTTTCCGTCGTAACCTTACTAACCATCCTTATGTTCCTGCTGAACGGATTTGTTGCTGTAAATCCGAAACTTCCGTTCCTGTCCCAGAACCGTTTCCTGAAAGCAAATGTATAAATGAAGAATTGTGGGGATCTGCCCTGCAAATTCTTTCCGCCTGACCGGTAGAAGCCGAAAAGTTCCAGCGCAAGATCACGGGGAAGTTCGTAAGTTGCATTCAGGTTGAACCTGGTATTGATGCCGGTAGAGACATTTCCCTCATTCAGGTTGCTAATAAGGTACCTGTTGAATAACATAAGATTGCCACGGAGGTTGAATTTGGGAGTAACCGGAATGGAGGCGAAGACGCTTAATCCCGTTGCATACTCTTCCCCGATATTCTGTTCGGTGGTTACCAGGACATTTTTATAAACGGAATCACCAACTGAATATTCCGGGTAAAAAGTAGTAACCTCCTCCGTTTCCTGTGTGGTTATGCGTTCCATGACCGACAACCGTAGATTCCCTCCGTTTTTAAAGCCGCCATTGAAGCTCAGTTCAAAACTGTTACCGATTTCCGGTTTCAGAAATACATTCCCTGTTGTGATATTGTAGGGATCACTCCGGTTAACGAAAGGATTCAGATCACCGTAATCGGGGCGCTGGATCCTTTTGCTGTATGCAAGCTGCAGGCTATTCCTCTCATTGAAGCTGTGTGAAAGTACCAGCGAAGGGACAAAAGTTCCATAAGAAGGGATACTTGTATTCGGGAAATCGATTCCCACATCTGTATATTCATATCTTAACCCGGGCTTAAGATCGAGGAAATTGAATAACCTGAAATCTGACGAAAAATAACCTGCATAGATCTTCAAATTGTATTTCAGATTGTACGATTGAAGCGGATCACTGATATAATCGTTGAAGGAGGGTGAAAAAACACTTACATCAGCAATGCTCATCAGATTCTGAAATACGGTTTTAAAACCCGTTTCAATTGAAAAATTTTCGTTTATGGGGTAAACATAATTGAGTGAAAGCTCAATCTGGTTATCCGTTCCGGGATTATTGCTTGACGAACCCTCAAATGGAACGGTCTCCCCGGTGTATAACTGGGTCTGGGTATAGCCAGATACCGGTCTTCCATGTGTGGAACTGAACAGAACATCCAGCTCATGTCCTTCCTTCTTAAAATTTTTCGTGTAGTCGAGGCTCCAGTCGATCGATCTGACATTTCTGCTGTTCTCCGAGTTCCGGACCGTGAATATTTCCTGTTCATTGTTCCCGGAAAGATCCCGGATCCATTGTTCAAGGTCCGTCTGACCTGAGCTGCTGAAACTGAACTGGTTGTAACCCACAGAACCTGTAAGGGTATTTCTTTCGGAGATATTCCATTCGAACCCCAGTCCTGACCTTAAACCAAGCCTGTCGGAGTTGTTAAATCCATCCTGTGTCAGAGTGGTGATCTGCCCCGCGGTTGAATCGGTAGTCACGCGGGTATTGGTGAATCCGCCTTTGGAACTTAGCCGCCAGTTCCCGCTGAAATAACCATTGACACCGAAATTATTCTTTTTGGCGCTTAAATTGACAGATCCGTTTTGCAGTCTTGTTCCTGCCGAAAGGTTTGTATTTCCGCTGATTCCCTGCAGTTTATTATCCTCGAGTATGATATTTATGATACCGCCCGTTCCCTGTGAATCATATCTGGCTCCGGGATTTGTTATGGCTTCGATGCTTTTGATCTGGCTTGCCGGGATGGACGCCAGCGCATCGGCAAGGCTATTCCCGAAAATACTTGAGGGTTTTCCATTGATCAGAAAGCGCACATTTGAATTGCCCTGCAATTCAACATTACCGTCAGCATCAACCGTTACCTGCGGGACTTTTTTAAGCACATCAATAGCCAGTCCGCCCTGGGAAGAAATATCGCTGGATACATTGTAGATGATTTTTCCAATCCTGTTCTCGATCACAGGTTTATCGCTGACTACTGTAACTTCAGCAAGACTGAGCACCGAGGGGGAAAGGTAAATTGTTCCCAGCGAAACTGATTGCTTTTCAATGTTTATTGTAACATTGTCAATTGAAACATTCTCATAACTGATATAATTGACAACAATTTTATATCTGCCGAAAGGTACATTGTATATTGTAAATTTCCCTTCAGAATCGGTTAATGAACCGGTTATCAGCTTGCCTGACTCTTTATGCATTACGGAAACTGTAGCGTAATCCAGGGGTAGCCGGGTCGATTTGTCAAATACCGTACCCGTTATAGAAGTACTTATATCTGACTGTCCCTCTGCCAGAGTATTGACCAGGCAGTGGAATAGTATAATTATAAATTTTTTCATCTTATGTAAATCCTTAAATGAAACTTACATCTATGTGTCAACATATGATTTCCGGAAATGTTGAAAAAAAAGAAAAAACAGATCCCGCCTCTTTGGATTACAGCGGGATCTTTTATGGGCTAACAGACTGAGAGACTGAGAGACTCAGGGACCAGGAGACTTAGAACCTTAACGATATAAGGGATTTAAAGCTGCAAGACTTTAATTTAGTTCTTTATCAGCTTCTTCCTTATTACATTATTTAGTGTCCGGATTTCAATTA
>CAZKMH010000215.1:0-6542 GCA_964553395.1 uncultured Rikenellaceae bacterium
ATACCCGGATTATAATAAAGATCATTTTATTATTTCACCGCGGCTTACACCTTTTGAAGTGGCCACCCATAAAACACCATCTTCACCGTCGACTCCGATAATAAAGTTATTTGCAATGGATGGCGAAAGAGGTATCTCCTTTTTCTCTTTACCGGTGGTAACAATTGCTACACCATTTTCATTATTATCGTTTTTCTTGTAAGTAACCCAGGTCTCACCATTTGTACTGCTCAGTCCCCTGTCACAGCATACATATACAACAGGACCCTCTGCCCTGAGGAAATTGATAAAATTACTTGCCAGGCCGCTGTCATGGTCAAAATATCCTTTCCAGTATTTACCATCGTAACGGCTCATTCCGAAATAGGTCGATACCCAAAGGATACCATCTCCCCATGATGTAGCCGTTGTAATATCATGAACCAAACCATCATCGGGCTGGAGGTCTATCTCCATAAAACCATCCGGATCAACATAATCCCTGAATTGTTTGGTTTTAGTATTATATTCAATCACTCCTCCTCCCCAGGCTGCTATAAATATTTTTCCGTCACCGGCAGATACTCCATATGTCCATGGTTCGTGCATCGGAGCGTTTTTCTCTGTAAAAATCTCCCATTCTTTTGTAAAAGTGTCATAGTGTCCGGCTCCACCAGCTGTTGCACACCATATATCTTTTTCATCACATATAACCATGTAAACCAGGTCATTTGGCATACCACTGTTAAACTGGCTGAATGTTTCGAATTTCCCTGCCGACCACCTCGTTAATCCGCCAAGGGTACCTATCCACACATCACCTGTAAGATCGCTGACATCTACAGATACCACTCCGTTATGTGCAAGGCCGTCTTTTGATGTGTAAGTGCGCCACTTGCCATTTTCATACACAGCCAGTCCGTCATGAGTTCCAACCAGTACGCGGTTGCCGTCAATACGGACACAATATGTTTTATCTGATGGAAGACCATCTTTTGTTGTGAAATTACGCCACTTTCCAAATACAGGAACAGGAGGTAGTTCAACCTTGACACCGGAAAGCTTATCTGCATTTTCAGAAGAGGTTTCTGTATCGATTTGGTTTATGTGGGCGGACAATGATTCATCATTTGTTTTAGAACCTTTTTTTTCTCTCAGCATGAAAAACAGTGATAATATGCCTAGAATCATTATAGTAAATCCTGCAAGTTTAAAATACCGGATTAAAAGTACTTTTTTCATTCTTTATTATTAGTTTCATTTATTAACATAATCAGGACTTCTAAGCGATTTTAGGTATTCAACCAGGTCATTAAGATCATTTTTTGTCATATCACTGGTTAATCCATGTCTGTCGTCTTTGCCATAAAGAGTCCATATCTCCTCAAGTGTTTTTGCGCGGCCATCGTGAAGATAAGGAGGCGATGCATAGATATTATTCAGATGAGGAGTATCGAAAGCAATGGAATCATCACTCGCAGCAAGCGTACTTACATCAAACTGTTTAAGATTTGTGAAATAGGGAGCAGGATGACAGGTAACACAACGGTTTTTTTCAGGAATTTCTTTTCCAAAATTATCTTTTGTCCTTTCAAACACTATTTTTCCTCTATTTTGAGCTTCAGTAAGTTTCCCTGATGGATTAAAGAGGAGATTCGGAGGATATTTTATGCCGGTTAAAATATAGGATGAGATAGCATCAAGATTCTTATATGAAAAGGGTTCCGTTCTTGTAAGCACTGTTGAAAAGCGCATTCCATCCTGTTTAAAAACAGTCTGGTTCTTGCCGTTCCACTTAAACGGAGGTGTATCCGAGATATCCCGTAATGACTGGGTATTGGTAAGGTTACGCCCCATATCTATCGATGCCATATTATATACAAGACCATCTTCATGTTCGTCGGGATGACAGGTGTAACATGAGTACTGGTTCTGGAATGTATGTCCGGCGTTATTCAGTAATTTGCGCCCCTTCCTGGTTACTGTAATCTTACGGGGACCGCCAAGATTTATGGTCTTCAGAGTTTCCATATTATCTGTGCTGAATACCGATATCCTGTCCTCAAGGCGTTCTGCGACAAAGAGAGTCTTTCCATCGGGTGAAAGTGCCAGACCTTTAGGATTGGCACCGGTGGGGATTCGCTTTATTACGTAGCGGCTACTGATGCCAAGATGGTCGGACCAAAGACTCAGCATTTCAGGAGTGGATCCGGAAATTAGTTTTCTGACCGAATCAATATCGACAACCGTGATAAAATTCACTCCGGAGTTCGAAATAAATGCTCTTTTGCCATCCGGAGTAATTACTATGTCAAATGGATCTGGATAGTAAGCATTTGGCTCATCTGTCAGCAACTGGATAATCCTGCCATCCCCTTTACGTTCAAGAACACCGAAGCCGTGTGTCATCATAAAACCTCTTTCCACCTGAATCGATGGAACCATATTTTTAGGCCGCACAAGGGTTACAATTGCAAGATCCCCCGAAGGCGTAAACGCAACATTCTCCATGAGATAAGCGGACTGTACTCCAAGATATGCCTTAATTCTTTTTGAACTGTCATTAATAATTGTCAGATCACTGAACATGGACTCCCCATAATGCGCTGTGTTTGCCCTCCGACTTGTAACATAGAGTTCTTCGCCGTCCGGAGAAAGCTGGGCCCCGGTGGGATTATTACCCGTAGTCAGCCTTTTCCTCTCGATGCCTGACTCAAGATCTATTATGGTAAGATCGGAACTGAATGAATTTACAACATACAGAAACTTTTCATCAGAGCTCAGAGAGAGACCTGCCGGTCCGTTGCCGGTACGAAGCGTATCCGTTACCTTATAATTATCAAGGTCAACAACTGACACATTATCTGACCATTGATTGCTCACATAAGCTTTTTTTCCGGCTTTATCAATAATTACACTATGAGGCTTGTTCCCCACAGTTACTTTTTTCACCACCTTCCCCTGTTCTGTATCTGCAACCAGCAACGCATTCCCATCCTGGGCAGTTACATAAATAAGAATCCCATCATTTGAAACAGCAATATTCATTGGCGAATAATAATCTGCATCATCAAGTTTTGCAAACGGGGATTTCTTATGTATATGCAAATGGCAATTTGTGCACATTAAAGGGTGGTCATTGACAGCTGTATTATAATTAACATGTTCCCTTGCCCATTTCTTTCCCGGTATGAAAATGATAAGTCCAAGTAAAATAACAACCCCTGCGACGAGCAATATCTTTTTCATAGGATGCCAGCTATTCTAATTCAACCTCTTTCTCCCTGATGCCAGCGGTGTGAACCGGGATACTGACAGGCTGATTCCTTACTGCCAATGCAAAACGATTAGCAGGTACCATTTCATGATCTTCGTGGCAGCCAACGCAACCCCTTCTTTCATTTGGGCGAATCCATATCCAACTACCGGGACCGTTAAGCGTATTTCCCTCCGAATCCATGGTTTTAATTTTAAATGGCATATCTGCCGATAATTTCAGGTAAAATGATCCATCTTCCTTCACTTCAACAACACCGAGTGATGAATCAATACCAATAATCTCAATACTGTAAGCAACAGGCATCGAGTAGTTATTTTCAGGTGATGTCAGACCTGAAACCGTAATGTTCTGGCAAAAGAGCAATCCCGTTTTAACCTCCGTATCAACTTCACTTGGAAGTTTCTTTGGCTTATCATGTTCTCTCACAACAACTGCCTCAAGAACACTATAGTCGGAACTCCTGAACAGCTGCTTGCCCAGGGTTCTCTTCTCAGTATCAAAATCATAAAGTGCACAAGAATCACTCCCTGACGGACTATATGAGACAAGCACCTTTCCTGGTTCCAGGGGGAAAACGGAATAAAACACGCCCGGGACAGATGATGTTAGATTAATCCTGGTATGAAGTGGACGATTATAGTTAACTGATACAATACTCTTTTTATTTCCGCCGGAATTGTCTGATTCAACGAAGAAAATCTTTCCATCAGATGTTTCCCTCCCGCGGCTGAAAAGTTCAACTCCATCATTCCCTTTATAGAAAAGTTCTGATTTAGTACCATCGGGGCGCATTACCATCATAACAGGATTGCCAATCTGTGGAAATACCTGTTTGCTGATCGCTATTACACGGCCATCCAGCAGCACTGATGAGGCAAAATAGACATGCGGATTGAAGGTTATTCTGGTTAGATTTGTTCCGTTGGCATTACAGGTAAAAAGTGCATGACCGCTTTTCAGGGAATCATTCTCAATGGATCTGGTGAACAAAATCCGTCCGTCTGGCAGAAAAGCCGGATCAGTTGAATTTTCAGAAGCTGAAGTAATCTGTGTGACTTTCCTGGTATCAAGGTTCATTCCCCATATCTGCCAGGGATCTCCCTGCTTCTGCTGTCCTGCAAATAGCATCCATTTGCAATCAGAAGAGATCTCAGGAGAGCATGCTGAAAAAAAGTTACCGGTAAGAGACTCGGGCATTCTGTCAGGATTTTCAGGATCGAATGCAGCAAGGCTACTTTGCATTAAATATCTCCAGGAGTTCCCTGTAACATAATCCGGTATTCCTGATTTAATACTTGCCCGGGTAAATATAATCATACCCTCCATTGATCCTTTTCTGCACGTTACAAGTAGTAAGGATGATGACATTAAGGTAAATATAGCTGAAAATAAGGTAAAGATTTTTATATGCATTAGAAAAGGTTATTTTAGGGTTCTCTGACAGTCAGGATCTGATTTGGTTTTACATTATCCAACACTTGAATTTTTCCTGATGGCCATTTGATCTCAATCATTTCAACCATTTCATTTTTTGCCAGACCGAAATGCATCCTGTGATCATTTTGTGAAAGATATCCGGTAGTACTTTTCTGCTGACCTATCTGGATCTTGTCCCCAAGTGTTAACCTTACCCTGGCACCTACTGCATCACGGTTACTTGTTGTCCCAATTAAGTTTAGTATTAGCCAGTTGTTCTGGTTGCCTTTGTTATTTCTAAGGAACATGCCGCGGCTGTTCAGGTTAGCTATATAAATATCAAAATCTCCATCATTGTCATAATCCCCAAGACAGGCCCCCCGGCCTACATATTCCTCCCGGAAGTATTTGCCAAGGTCATTTGATACCTCTTTGAATTTCCCATCGCCAAGATTCTCAAATAACTGATCTTCATGTCCGTAAAGATGCTTCAGGGCTCCGTTTGTTTTAAAAATATCCACATCCCCGTCATTGTCATAATCAACAAAACTGGAGCTCCATCCAACGAATTGTCCAGCTGCCATTGCAATACCGGTGGTATAAGATTCGTCACTGAAGACCCCGTTACCAAGATTCTTGTATAGAGAACAATAAGTATCATCTGAAAGAAAAATATCGAGCAGCCCGTCTGAATTAAAATCTGCAAAATCAACTGACATACTCACAGTTGCCTCGCCAGCCTGGCTGAAAGCTGTACCGGACATTATTCCCCTGTCGGTAAATTTCTTTCCCCCGTCATTGTGCCAAAGGTAATTGAGTGTATGGTCATTTGCTACAAAAATATCCACGAAACCGTCATCATCATAATCTGCAGCGCCTACGCCCATAGCCCTTCCATCAAGATCAACTATCCCCATGCTCCGGGTAACATCTTCGAATGTCCCATCGCCTTTGTTATGAAATAAATAATCAGCCTGGGCGTTGTACGCCATTGGCCCCGGGAAGCCGTCAGGAGCATAAAAGTAATTATACTCAGGATCAAAGACAAGGTAATTACCAATATAGAGATCAAGATTACCGTCATTATCATAGTCAAGCCAGACCGCTCCTATGCTGCATTCATTCCCACCTGCAACCTTTGCCTTCCTTGTTACATTTATGAATGTCCCGTTGCCATTATTCTTATAGAGGATGTTCGCACCGTAGTTACATACATAGATGTCGGGGTAACCATCATTATTGTAATCTCCAATTGCTGCTCCCATACTATAAGCAGGATCATTTGCACCGGCTTTTTTTGTAACATCCTCAAAGGTCCCGTTACCCGTGTTACGGTAAAGATAGTTCTCAGGCATTACTTCAGGCTTTTCTGACTGGCTGAATCCCCCGATCCATGTACCGGTAGACAAATATATGTCAATATTGCCGTCCTGGTCAAAATCCAGGAATGAAGCTCCGCCTCCGCTTGATTCAATAATATTGGTGAGATGTTCGGAACCGATAGAATGGATAAAATCCAGGCCGATTTCAAGGCCGATCTCCTGGAAAAAATCATTATTGGAAGGAGGAGGCATTAAATCAGCTTGTTTGTGGGATCGGGATGAAGACCTTTCTCCGGATTGGCAGCCAGCCACTAACACCATAAAGAAGAGAAATGATACCAGATATCTGTATTTTATCACATTGCTGTAATTCTTCATTTAAGCTCTTATTGAATTATATCTCAAGGTAATAGTACAAAATTATTCTTTTCTGTAATACATGATGATTTGTTAAGATTTTTTTTGTTATTTTTGTGCCCGCTAATATAGCCCGCCCAGATGGCGAAATTGGTAGACGCGCTAGTTTCAGGGACTAGTGTCAGTAA
>CAZKMH010000216.1:0-6498 GCA_964553395.1 uncultured Rikenellaceae bacterium
AGGATCCCGACGTCCGATGGTTTATTCAATATGCCTGCTATAATCACCTATCCTTTGAGCTTTGATCCGTCAGGGAAATATCCCGTGGTATTCAGAGTATACGGCGGTCCCGACAGCAAAGATGTCAGAAACAGCTGGCAGGGGAACAATCCTACATGGTATGCAATGAATGGAATTGTTACAGTTGCAGTTGATCACAGGGGATCGGGGCACTTCGGAAAAAAGGGGCTGGATTATATGTACCGTTCTCTTGGATTATGGGAATTGCTCGATTATGAAGATGCAGTGAAATGGTTGCTGGCAACCTCCTGGGCTGACAAAAACAGGATCGGGATAACCGGTACTTCATATGGAGGATATGTAACCTGCCTTGCATTGACAAAGGGCGCTGAATTCTTCACACACGGTGTTGCAGGAATGCCGGTCACCGATTACAGGCTATATGATAATATCTATACCGAGAGGTTTATGGATACACCGCAGGATAATCCCGACGGGTATAAAGACGGCTCCGCAATAACCCATGCCGGAAATCTTAACGGGCAACTCTATATCTATCACGGCGATATTGATGACAATGTTCACATGCAGAACACTATCAGGCTGATATCGGAGTTACAGGATAAAGGCAAACAGTTCCGATTGATGATCTACCCGGGATTTCGGCATGGTCTGAGAGGAAACAAGGCAATGCATTCGATGAATGAAATAAACAAATTCTGGCTTGAGAGTTTTTTTGATAAATAATAATTATATATGTATCTTAAAATGAAATTGTTTCAATCTGCACTGTTTTTGACATTACTTTTCAGCCTGTCCGTGGAGGTATCATCCCAAAACCCGGGTTCGGAGAGTAAGGGAACCGATAGAGGAAAGATCAACCTGTTGCTGTCGAGAATGGATCTTGGAATGCCGGGCTTGGAGAAGGTGAAAGAGTCAGTATCTGATCCGGCTCTTGCCGCAGAGGAGCTGCTTAAGTATTACAAGTCAAGGACCAGCATCAAACATCCGGTAGAACGGAGCAAAAAAGCAGGAGAACTTGGCAAAAGCGCTTCATCCCGGGACATCAGCATGGCAGACAATGCTCTGAAACATATTTTTATCGGACAATCCGCATATCCGCCTGTATTCTGTGGTGATGACATCAACTGGGGCACCAGGCCTGTCCCCGATAACGAGTGGGTATGGCAGCTTAACAGAATGTATTTCTGGAACGCAATGGCCAGAGCTTACTGGCATACAGGTGATGAGAAATATGCAAAGGAGTGGGGCTTCCAACTGATGGACTGGTACAGGAAGAATCCGAATGACAAGGAACATAATTATGCCTGGAGATCAATTGAGACCGGGATCAGAGGCAACTCATGGATAAACTGCTATCAGTATTTTATCGATTCCCCAAATTTCACATCGGAAGTTCTGGTTGCATTTCTTAACAGTCTCTATGATCATGCTTCGTTCCTGATGACCCGATATACAAAGAGGAGCAACTGGGCGCTCATGGAGGCGGACGGGTTGGCAACCATTGCAATTATTTTTCCTGAGTTCGCCGATTCTGAAAAATGGCGTGAGGAATCCATTATGCGGCTTAATACTGAAATTACTAACCAGGTATACCCCGATGGTCATCAGCGTGAGCTTGCCATAGGTTATCATATGGGAACAATAGGTGATTTTTCCGGTACTCTGGAACTGGCAAGGATGAACGGTATTGATGGGAAATTTCCACCCTCTTATATTAAGATGCTTGAGAAAATGTGCGAAGTACCGATGAAACTCGGTTTTCCTGATGGGTCATCAACACAATTCGGAGATTCATGGGCCGGTTCCCCGGGACAATTCTATGGCCGTTTACGGGCATGGGCAAAAACCTATAACCGTCCTGATTTTCTGTACGTTGCTTCAGAAGGAAAGGAGGGAAGGATGCCTGACTCCACTGCCTGGGCATATCCTTTCAGCGGACTCTATTCAATGCGCAGCGGCTGGGATAAGAATGCGGTTTGCCTTATACTGAAATGCGGGCCCGACGGAGGCGGACACTGCCAGCCGGATAACGGCACATTTGAACTGTTTGCCGGTGGCCGTCATCTGATGCCTGACGGTGGAAGCTATATTTACAGCGGTGATCCGGTTAACCGTAACTGGTTCCGTCAGACAAAGGTACACCAGACCCTCACACTTAACGGTGCAAATTCAGCATATAAACCAAAACTACTCCTGTGGAAGCCCGGAAAAGATCTCGATATACTTGTTGTGGAGAATGGCAGTTATAAAGATCTGACCCACAGACGTGCAGTCTTCTTTGTTGATAAAAAATTCTTTGTAATTGTAGATGAGGCGCTTGGAGAGGGGGTTGGTGATGTTGACCTTCATTTTCAGCTTGGTCCCGGAAAAGCAGTATTTGATAATGAGAAATTCACTGTCAGGTCTGATTTCATTGAAGGTTGGAATGTAATGGTGCAGGCATTGAGCCAGAAAGGAATGAAGCTGAACGAAGAGGAAGGGCAGGTTTCATTTCTTTATACGAAAAAGGAACCACGACCGGCATTCTGCTATAATATTAAAAAAGAGAGCGGGGATCAGGTCGTAAGATTTGTTACAATCGTCGCTCCATATCAGGGATCACAACCTGAGATCACGGTTAAACTATCAGGAAAATCCAAACCTGGTGCATCAGAGATATCATTGAAAATCAGAGCAGAAGGAACTTCAAAACGTATCGGATATGACCTGGAGGAAGTTAAGTAACACAAAGAAAAACAGTAGATTATAGATTATTTAATTAAAATAATAAAGATTTCCAGCGATGAGAAATTACCTTAAAACAATTTGGATTGCGGCAGTACTTTTATTTTCTTTTCAGTATACTCTTTGCTCACAGGTTTTGCACCCACATATTCTGGTAAATCCGGAGGACCGTTCAAAAGTGCTCGACAAAATCGCAAAGCAGAAATGGGCAGAATCGATATTCACCGGGTTCTCTGAACGGATCACCCCATATGTGGAACGCCACAAAAGCGATCCGGAATGGATACTCAGCCGGTACCTGATGAACAGGGTTCCTGGGAAACGATATACCCGGGCAATATCAGATGGACGGGGGATGCAGCTTATACGCCACGAAGGAGATGCACCGGTTCCAACTGTTAGGGTTTCTCCCCATATAAGGGGACCGGTGACACCATCAGGCGCTTCATACCGCAGACCTTCAATTGAAGAACTTATTCCTTATGATACAGCAAGGCTGATGAACCTTGTAAATACCGAAACCAACCAAAAGGAGCTGATCAATCCCCAGGCTTTTGTTGGCGATATAAATGGTGAAATAAACAGCCTGGCCTTCAATGCTGCCCTGGTTTACTGGTTAAAGGGAGATGAAAGCTATGCGAAATTTGCTGCTGACATCCTTGATCAATGGGCGAAAGGTGCCTCTTACCAGGAACCGATAATAGGACCATGCAGAACCGGATATCTTGATATGCAGACACTGGGCGACCAGGCACACCGGGCTCTTATCCTGGCTTATGATTTTGTATATCCGTACATGAAGACTAAAGGGTACGATCTGAAATACTATGAACCTGTATTTGAGAAATTTGCATCGACTCTGGCATTCCGCGGCTTCTGGAATAACAACTGGTATGCAGCCGAAAGCTCAACAATGGTTTTTGCTGCACTGAGTCTGGAAAATACTGTTAAACGGGATTATTATCTTCAGTTCTTCCTCACAAAGGATACAACGAATGTCGGATGCGGCCAGCTTGCTCTGCCATCAACAGTTGAAAAATGGCTGACTCACGATGGTCACTGGAAAGAGCCCGGAGGTTATCATAACTATCCTGTTTCGAACCTGCTCATATCATCACTTGCACTTGAAAATAACGGATATAATATATTCCGGAAGTTCCCTGCGCTGTTCAGGGCATCTTATGCTATGCTGAAATACTCATTCCCGAACCTGACAGTGTCGGCTTTCGGAGATACAGGTCGGGCTTCACAAAGCGCTGAGTCACTGGAAATTGGAATTCTCGGGGCTGTCAAATATAATCAGCCGGAGCTGACCGAAATGATCGCATCGATGAATAAACTTGTTGAGGGCGGGAGATACAGGCGTGAAAATTCGGGATATATCGGACTTTTATGTTTTTTGCCCGATCTTCCATCGGGAAAATCTGTCTATTCGTGGCCAAGGGGAGGTACTCTTGAGTTTGCACGTTTCTTCCTTCAGAGAAACGGCACTGATCCCCGATTCGGACTGATGTACGGAGTGCAGGGGGCAAGCTACAACCACAATCACTGTAACGGTATGGCAATGGAATTGTACGGAATGGGCGAGGTTATGGGTATCGACGCCGGTGCTGGACCGACATACGAGCATCCGTTACATGTTAATTACTACAGCCAGTGGGCAGCCCATAATACTGTAGCAGCAGCCGGAGCTTCGAGCTCGGTACCGGTATCGGGAAGCGCCGGGCGCAAAGATATCGGACAGATAGAACTTGCGGCCATGGAACCAATGCCGGATGAGGGAGCTGTCTCACCAATCTGTTCATTTACGGATACAAGGTATTATGATAAGTCGACAAAGACAAACCAGATGAGGACCATGGCAATTGTAAGGACTTCAGATAAGAGCGGATACTACGTCGATATTTACAGATCCGACAATCCAAAAAGCAACGATTATATTTATCATAACATCGGTGATGACATCACCTTTCTGGATGGATCAAGAAAGCCACTTAAGACCGATTCAACCAGCTATCCGCTTACGGGGAAGGATTATCCCGGCTTCAGGTTTTTTACAGGAGTCAGAAAACTGACCGGATGGTCAGATAATCTGATCGCACTTTTTTCAGCGAAAGACGAGGCTTCTGAGGATATTTTCATGCAGGTCCTGATGCCCGGCAGGAAGGGGAGGGAGTACTATCAGGGCTGGTCTCTGAGAACCCGTACTTCAGGAAGGCAATACTCGGGAAAGAGTCTGCCCGTATTTACGATGCGTGACAAAGGGGAATCCCTGAACAACCCGTTTATTGCTGTCTTTGAACCATACAAAGGAAAATATGGTTACAATGTGCAAAAAATTTCTTTCGATCAGAGAGATGATGGATCAGGCTTTACCGCACTTACTGTTCATAATCAGGATCTTTCAAAGCAGGTCATTCTTCAGGCTCTTGATCCGGGAAAGACATATAAGTCACCCGACTGGTCATTTTCGGGATACTTTGGAATAGCCGGACTTGAAAATGGTAAATTCTCATATTTATATCTTGGAAAAGGAAGGGAGATATCCTATGGGGGATATACAATGAGATCGGCAGATTCCACAGGATCTGTAAGCTTTTCCACAGAAGGTAATATATATAAGGTAAGCTGTAACCAGGAAACAGAAATAGAATTACCTGTAAGGGATTTTCAGAGAGGAGTACTTGCAGAAGGAACAAGGGAAACAGAAATCAAGATATCAGAAGTAAACGGAAAGATCAGTTTTAAAATTCCGGCCGTACACAATGCTGAGATCAGGCTCGTATCAAAACGAGGAAAATCTGACAGGTTATCATGGCAGGAAATCAGGACGGTGGATGATGTCTGTGCTGCCTATCCGGAAAGGATCACTTTTCTTATGAGAAACCTGAACCTGGATATTGACGGTTTAAAGGAAGTCAGAAACGCGTATCTGGATGGTAATATCTCCCTGGCCTGCAAAAATCTTCTTGATTATTATATTAAAGGTAATAGTGCCGGATATCTGCGCAAAAATCCTGCAGGAAAAACAGATAAAAGAAATTCAGTCGCTGATTCGGTTCTTCAGGATATCTACTCATTCTATAATCAGCCCGATAAGATCAGTCGTGATGCCGACGGTCATCTGAACTGGAAATATCACGGACCTGCCGACGACATTGAATGGGCCTGGGCGCTCAATCGCCATTATCATCTGAGGGTTTTGCTTGATGCCTGGCTTGAGACCGGTAACCCGGACTACTCGAAGGCAATGGATCTTCATATAAAAGACTGGCTGATAAGTAGTTTGCCATATCCGGAAAGAAAAAGTGGTACAGAATTATGGAGGGGGCTCGAAGTAAGCTTCCGTGTGAAGATATGGGCAAGGATCTTTTATAATCTCATAAATAATGAGGACCTTACCCCCGCAACACGTCTGCTTATGCTTGCCTCCCTGCCTGAACATGCCCACTATGCACGGAATTTCCATGCACAGGGAAACTGGCTGACAATGGAAATGTCGGGACTGGCAACCGTTGCCACTGCATGGAAAGAGTTTAATGATTCACCGGCATGGCTTGCATATACTAAAGAAACCATGACAAAAAGCCTGAAGTTGCCCCGGTTATCCTGGAGGCAAGGGATATTGTAAAAACATTTCCCGGGGTACGGGCTCTGGATCATGTGAATTTCAGCGTGTATAGCGGCCGCTTGAACGCTCTGGTTGGAGAAAATGGGGCCGGCAAATCCACGCTCATGAAAATTCTTGCA
>CAZKMH010000217.1:0-6476 GCA_964553395.1 uncultured Rikenellaceae bacterium
TTGTCGGACCGCCGGCAGTAATGGTTGGAGTTGGTGGTAAAGCAGTTACAATTAAATTAATTGTATCCGTATCTATACAACCCGGGGCAGCTATTACGGTTATCGTATAGATCCCTGCCATTGCGGGGGTGGCATTGGGTATATTTGGGTTCTGTAAGTTGCTTGTAAAGCCGTTTGGACCGCTCCAGATGTAAGTTGCCCCACTTGATGAGGTAAGGTTTATCGTGTTGGAGACACATACCGAATTATTGCGTTTTACATTTGCTGTTTTACACGTATATTGAAAGAAAGAATTTATGGGATCACTTATAATATCTGTCATATTCCCATAGCTACACATCGAATTCAAATATGGAGTTGTAGTTGGTGCTGTGCAGTTAAGCACAGGGAAATTCGGATAATTGTCGGTTATTTCTATTGGAAAAATATTCCCGCCAATAAATATCTTAACCGGGTTGTCATTACTGGTAAAAAGACCTTGAAGAGGTGAACTGCCAATACTAATGTCACCTGAAACGATCAGATAACCATTTGATATTAGAGCAGCCTGGTTGTTAATGGTAATGTTTCCCCTGATAATAAGAATTCCATTATCGTTTATTGTTATCTGAGTATTATTTTCAAGTAATAAATTTCCTTTTATAACAAGTGTGTCATTGATAATCAGATTACTGGCAGTACCTGAAAATGAGAGAGAACCATTTATTGTGATATACCCGTTAATAGTAATATTGAACCCGTTAAGGGAGCTGGTTTGGGGTACCGTCCATGTTGGGCTCCAGCTTGCAGGTGATTCCCATGGGCCTGTATAATTATTTTTACTTGAATAAGAAGACTGTGAAATTGCTGCCAGGGCGGAAAAATAAATTAGCCCGGACAAAAAAATAATCCTATTTAATTGTTTATTCACAGGATAATTAAAATTAAATTACCGGAGTTCTGGTAAATATCAAAACTTCAATATACTCAGGAAAATTGTATTTGTCTGAAACCCTGTTTAACTTAAAGTCTTTAAAGATAAATAATAATCGCGTCTCTTAATTACATAATCGGGCATTTCCTAAATTTCAAGGCACAAGTTAGGAATTATGTTCTAATGGAACGCTATTAGAAAAGTAAAATATTAACATCTAGATAAATACAATTAACAGAATAAATCCGGTAAGGAAGTTGTATTTCAATTCTCCCTCTCATCCGGCAGCGTGAAGCGGAATACCGATCCCTTACCCTGAGCAGATGTAAACCATATCTCGCCACCGAGCAGTTCAACATAAGCCTTTGCAATTGCCAGCCCCAGTCCCGTAC
Organism: uncultured Rikenellaceae bacterium; assembly: GCA_964553395.1. GTDB lineage: Bacteria > Bacteroidota > Bacteroidia > Bacteroidales > VadinHA17 > LD21. The sequence continues at coordinate 1,306 of CAZKMH010000217.1, forward strand.
CTCCATAAGTCCGGCTCGAACTGCTGTCAGCCTGGTAAAACCTGCTGAATATTCCGGCCTGATGTCCTTCCGGTATACCAATCCCCGTGTCCGAAACATAAAACTCAATCTTCTTATCTCTTATCGAACACCCGAACTGAACCTGACCCTCCCCGGTGAACTTTACCGAATTACCGACAAGATTGGCGAGCGCCTTAGTCAGCTTATATCCATCCGTGATTATCTCTGAATCACTGCTGTCAGGAAAAGTTGCAAATTGCAGGGATATTCCCTTCCGGCCGGCTTCATCCCTGTATTGATTATATACCCTGCGGATTACTGAAGAAAGATTCACTCCGCCTTTGATTATTTTCACTGTTCTGGCCTCAATCTTTGCCATTTCCAGAATATCATCTATGACTTCAAGCAGATGATCGGCATTGGAGGTAATCGTATCCAGATACTCCTGCGGCAGGTCAGGACCTCTGAGATGCTCCCCCAGCAGCGTGGAAAATCCTACAATGGCATTCAGTGGAGTTCTTATCTCATGGGATATGTTGTGAAGAAAGGCAGCCTTCAGTCTGTCACATTCCTCTTCTTTCTTCGTGAGTTTATCAAGCCTTTCAAGGTTCAGCCGGTTGCCGGTAATGTCGTAAAATATTCCCAGTGCACCGGTCACCCTTCCTGTCTCCTCATCAAACAATGGCACTGAAGAATCCCTGATCCATTTCTTATTGCCTTCTGCTGTCCTGACCAGGATTTCTGCCTTTAAACTCTTAATCTCACCGCTGATGAATTTCCGGCGGCACTCTAAAATATCGTCATGAGCATCCCCGGAAAGAAGAAACACCTGTTCGATCATTCCAAGAAAAAGCGTTTCAGTAAAATCTTCGGGATGTATCCCCAGGAGCTCCTTTATTCCCGACCCTATCCTGAGGTAATATCCCTCCTGGGTCTGCGGTAAGAAGAGGAGCTGATAAGGTACTCCATCAGCATTTTCAATGGCCTGCAAATAAATTGAATCGATCCCGGGGATTTTTCTGCTCTGATCCCTGCTAACCTCCGTACTTAATCTGTCCTGAGTCTTAAAGATCTTCATCTGAACCTGTGTTCTGTTTATTATATTTTACAAATTCCTTAAATGAAATAAATAACCACCTTATCGGCCCTTTTTGTAAATTTTCGTCAAAGCGCTGAATATCATTTGATTACAAAATCATGTTTTTACTTCCTTTAGTAAAAACATTGTTTAATACCGACTGTTATGAAATTGTTACCCTCCCGGATAAAGTTTTTTTCTTTCAGTTCAAAAAAATAAATTAATTTTGATCGCAGTTTTTTGTCACTCAAAGAGTAACGACTTCCGTGAAAGAATACAGCGATAGTGAAATCATTGAATGCCTCCGTAACCGCCAGAGTTATGTGGTGCGTTACCTTTCGGAAAGGTATCTTCCAATGATAAGGCTAATGGTAACACAGCTTGGCGGATCTTCGGAAGATGCACGGGATATCTTCCAGGAGGGACTGATGATAATGCTCGAAAAGATTGACAATAAGGAGTTTACTCTTACCTGCAAATTCAAGACATTCCTTTATTGTATTTGTGAAAATCTCTGGAAATCGGTCCTGACAAAACAGAAGTCGGAGGCTAATTACTTTAGGCAAAGAGTGGAAACAGATACTGATGATGATGACTTCACGGAGCTGATGGATATTAAGCTTTGCCAGGAGATTTTCTGGACCGTATTCGGAACTCTTGATCCCATCAGTAAGAATATCCTGAAGCTCTACTGGGAGGAGGTATCACCGCAGGAGATTGCCGACAGGCTGGGATATACCTACGGATATGTAAGAAAGAAAAAATGCGAGGCACAGGCTGAACTTATTGCGAAGGTGAAAAGACACCCGGACTATAAAAGGATAATGAATCCGGAGGAGTACGGAAAGCCTGCCGGACTGCCTCCCTCCGAAATCCGGCAAACGATTCAGGTAACGGACGGGAAATGAAAGAACAGGGAAAATATAAAACCGAAGATCCCGGAATCATCCGGAAACATGGTTCAGCGAATGATCCTGATAATGATCTGCATCTTACCACAGCGGATTCTGTTCTCTTCGGAAGAATAACCTCATATTTCAGAGGGTATTTTGACATAAAGGATGCTGTAAGTGACCCGGAGTATGCCACAACAGTTGATTTTACAAAACTTATGATCTCAGAATATCAGAACTGTGATTTTCATAATAAAGGAGTTGAAGAATTCATCAGGAATAGCATGACCCCGGATATATCTGATGAGAAAACAATGGAAGAGATCGACCGGATAAAGCTTGAGATAAAAGAGAATAACCTTAATGATATTTCGGCCGGGTGGGTCAGAGAGTGGACCGGCAGGAAACAGAAAAATGGAAACAGGGACCTAAAAACAGAGGAGATCAGGGAATTCATTGAAGGATCCCTCGAACCGGCAGAGAGTGTGGTCGGGAGCATTAAAGAAACAAGTGTGAAAAAGTCAGGATCAGAAAGAATCCGTATAATCAGTTATATATCTCTCGCCGCAGCTGCTATTATTGGCGTAGTTTTTATCATAAGTTCGATCCTGCCCTCTTCAAATCCTGATAAAATATTCAGCAAATATTACGAACCTTACTCTGCAGTATCGTCTGTCACACGAAGTCCGGGTACCAGGGAGAATGATTTCTTTTCATCAGCTCTGGAGAGTTACATGACGGGTAATTACCAGGCTGCAGCAGCCGGATTTTCCGGGGTTCTGGTCAATCAGGAAGCCTCGGATGCACCTCACTTTTTCCTTGGCATAACACAGATTGCCCTGAACGATTTTAGCACCGCTGTCAGTCTGCTTGAAGAAGTATCTGCCGGGCAGGGCGAGTTTACTAAAGAATCAATCTGGTATCTCGGACTGGCTTCTCTGAAAACAGGCAATAAAACCAAAGCTTCGGAATGTTTTGAGATACTTGCACAAACTCCCGGGTTTTACAGGGAACGATCGGTTAAGATCCTGCGACGGCTGAAATAAAGGAACAGGATAAAGCCTGTTAGTACTCCTCCTCCGCATATAATCAGTGCCAGAGTGCTGAACTTAATCGCTACCGGAGTGTTATCTCCCAGGACTTCATAAGCAGCCCAGAAATAAGGGCTGGCAAAGGCAGGAGGAGAAGCCTCCAGGTAATTGAGCTTTGCCAGACGCAGAGCGTCATCTTTAGTTCTCCCTTTCGACAGATGATAATAAAAACGGGATATTATTTTTGCGCTTGTTTCATCGTTGACCTCCCATGCAGTTCTGATAACCGATGATGCTCCTGCAAGTGTGAACCCGCGGGCCAGGCTCATAAGCCCCTCACCGTGATAAAGCGTTCCGGTTCCCGAATTACAGGCGCTCAAAACAACCATCGGCGATGTGATCCTGGTCAGGCTGATCTCATAATTATAAAGCTTCCCGTCTGCAATGGTATCGGACCGTGTGTCGAACAGGAGATATGAGTATTTTGAGTTGAGTGTGTCGGATATTGAATGCATTGCCAGGTGGAAAATCGCAGGATTTCCGATCAGTTTTATGAAATTTGTTTCAGTGGCCTGATCTCCCGTATATTTTTTACCTCTGAACCACTTGTAGATCGATCCGATTTCCTGAGCTGCGCCCCGAAGGGTATCAATTTTTGCATTTGAGGAATTGCTGACGGAATAATCAGGTGAAAAAGCAAATACCTGTGTCCTTCTTTTAAATCTCTTCCCAACGCCGGATATCATTGATGATGAATGACCGTATGAAATTGTATACTTTTGAATCAGATACTGAAGTTCCTCATAATCTGTTTTCTCCTCAGGCAGGCTATCTGAAAGGAATGCATCAAAAGGAAGCCATCCGATTTCTTCATCAGGGATGATTTTAAGTATCCTCCCGGGAAATGATTCTTCAACAGGTTTTACAAGTTTCCCGTACATATACCTAAGGGCTCCGGTATATTCCCTGAAATTGGTGCCTGAAGAAACCTGACCAATATTCCTGATAATTTCAGCATTTTGCTTAAATCCGGAATCAAGGCTGGTCCTGTAATATTGGATATTATCTCCGGTAATCAGAAAGATATAAAGATCCCTTCCCCTTTTTTTATACTGATTTGAGAGTATATAATCAATAATTGCTTCATCGCGGTGAAGGTTTTTTTGAATAACAGACAGTGGGACCGGCTCGGTTTTCTGAAGAAGTTTATTAAACCGGTGGTACATTCGGTTGATCTCAGCATTCAACTTGTCCAGATTCCGGTTCATTTCGAAGATGGCATCTTTCCAGAGAGAGAGCTTGCTGGTGTCCTGTCCGGGCTTAACGGATTCATCGTGAATAAGGTTATTATACGCTGCTATATTAGTCTGGAGCCTGTATTGCTCCTCCCTTAATGAATCAGGGATACCGGTTGTATAAAACAACTCATTTCCGGTAATTTCATTCCGAAGCACCGCCGCTTTTGCATTCCGGGCTATGTCGTACATTTTCTTCATCACTGAGGTTTCTCCTGTCAGTGTATATAATGTTCCGGCAATATGAACAGCGAACAGCCAGGTCTCTTTTTCGTTTTCAGCAAGATAAATCCGGCTTTCTTCATCCGGATAATTATTTCTGATCCTGTTCATCAGTTCAAGTGCAAGTTCGATCGTTCCGAGGCTTAATTGAAGAAGCTGCCTTTTGTCTTCAGCCATATTTGATTGATTTGCAAGCAACTCCAGTGTTTCAGCTTTTCTTGTTAAAGTTCTGAGAAGTTCAACGTCCGGCATAAGGGAATCAGGTGAAGGGTTCCTGTTTATGCTGTTATCCGAAAAATTCTCCACTGTTGCTATTATTGATTCCTGATAATAATACAATGCAGAATCATAGCTATTCAAAAATTGAAAATGATCCCCGATATTTCTCAGTGATAAGGAAACATAAGGATGTTTTTCTCCATAGTTTTTACGACAAATAGCTAATGCACGCCTGCTGATTGTGATGGATTCACTCAATCTTCCTGCGGATCGCAAAAAATGACCATAATCAAAAAAAACTTCTGCTAACCTGTAATGATCTCTTCCGTGTACTTTTTCAAAATATTGAATACACTTGTTAAAGTATTCTTCTGCTTTTAGATCCTCTCCCTGGCGGGCATATACTTTTGCCAGGTTCAGATATGCAAGTTCC